>CALYRM010000005.1 GCA_945482995.1 uncultured Clostridia bacterium
TTCTCATAAAAAAGAATGTAAAAAACATCTATTGCAAGACGGTTTGGACTTAAATTCTATAAACGCAAATAAAAAAGGATATCAAAATCAATAGTATCGTCGAAAATTTCTTGGGGATAATTAGATATTGGATGGATAGGGATTTCAAGCAATCGCCCGACCAACTGACGGAATATTTTATCACTATCAATTCGTAGCGATAATTTTTCGCAACACGTACCCAGTTATTAAACAATTTACCCGCAAAGCGTTAGCCTTGCGGGTATTGAGATTATTGGTCTAAGACTTCAATTGTCCACTACTTCTATTTGTTTGATTGCTATTTCGTTGCCCGTCAAAAGATAGGTTTTTTCACTGCCACAATAAGGGCATATTTTGCCGTGAGCCACGGTTGGATATTCCTTGTTGCAATTCTCGCAATGCGTGACGGCTTCAATCTTTTCGATATATAGTTTGGCGTCTTTGAGCACCGTTTCCTTTTTGACAGCCCAATTCCAACAATCTTCGAAATAATAAGGTATTACGGTAGACACTTCGCCTATTTCGACCGTGACGGAGTTCACCCTTTTTACGTTGTTTTCTTCGGCTATTTCATTGACCTGTTTGATACAATGAAACACCACGCCCAACTCGTGCATTAGTCCTTATTCTCCTTTTTCTTCTTAAATTCTTCTTTTCTCTTTTTGACGAATTCTTTGTCGGCATCGTCCTTCTTAGAGAAGAGAATCTTAACTGCACGCTTACCGGCATACGGCAAAATGCTCTTAAACTTATCTTCGGCAACCACCATCTTCGAAGCCTCAGGGTGATCGCGGTGGAGCGCAATTGCGTCAAACTTACACTTGGTAGTGCAGATACCGCAACCGATACATCTGTTTACGTCTACAACGGTTACGCCACAGCCCAAGCATCTCGACGTTTCCGTCTTGACTTGTTCTTCGGTGAGCGTCTTGTGCGCGTCTTTGAAGGACTTAGCGTCGATGCTTTCGTCCATACCCGCTTCTTGACGAGAAGAATTGTCATAGCTCTCTACCTTGATATCGTCGGTGTCAATTTGTATAAACTGTCTTCTATTTCTACCAATCGTCATATGACCGTGTTGCACGTAACGGTGCAAAGACTCAGCAGCCTCGTGTCCTTGTGCAATGGCGTCGATGGCAAACTTAGGTCCCGTAAATACGTCACCGCCTACGAAGATATCCTCCTCAGCCGTTTGATAGGTCAAGGTGTCCGCTACAGGTCCGTTGCCTCTACCAAATTCAACCTTGCTGCCTTTGAGCAAATCGCCCCATACGATAGTTTGACCTACGGCAAAGATAACGTTGTCGCAAGCAACTGTTTGAGTTTCGTTCTCATCGTATACAGGATTAAATCTATTATTTTCATCAAATACAGATAGGCACTTTTTGAATACCACGGCTACTGCCTTGCCGTTTTCAACGACGACTTCTTTTGGTCCCCAACCGCAGTTGATGGCAACGCCGTCCTCTTGCGCCTCTTGGATTTCCTCGTTGGAAGCAGGCATAATGTCGCGAGTTTCCAAACAATACATAGCCACTTCTTTTGCTCCCGAACGGACGGATACTCTAGCTGCGTCGATAGCAACGTTACCGCCACCAACGACTATCGTCTTGCCCTCCACGGCATAGCCACCGCAATTGGCAACTTTGAGGAAGTCAACGGCAGTTGTTACGCCCTCGGCGTCATTACCGACAACGTTAGGTTTTTTGCCTCCTTGACAACCAATAGCCACGTAGAACGCTTTGTACCCCTCGGCTCTCAATTGGTCAATAGTGATATCCTTGCCCACTTCTACACCGCATTTTATCTCCACGCCCATCTCTCTCATAATATCTATTTCGGCGTCGATTACGTCCTTTTCGAGTTTATAAGAAGGGATACCGTAGGTAAGCATACCACCCGGCTTTTCGTTCTTTTCAAATACTGTTGGATAATATCCCATTTGCGCTAGATAATACGCGCACGACAGTCCGGCAGGTCCACCACCGATGATAGCGATCTTTTCTTTCCAACGTCCCATATTGGATGCCACTACGATATCGGGCACGTATCTATGCTCGGCGTGCAAATCTTGCTCGGCAATAAATTTCTTGACTGCGTCAATCGACACTGCTCTATCTATCGTACCACGAGTACAAGCGTCCTCACAGCGACGATTGCATATTCTTCCGCACACTGCAGGGAACGGATTTTCCTTTTTGATGATAGCTAGCGCCTCTTTGTAGTTGCCTTGCGAAGCCTTTTTGAGATAGCCTTGTACTGCAATATGCGCAGGACAAGCCGTCTTACAAGGGGAAGTACCCGTATCGTGACAGTTGATTCTATTTTTGTCGCGATAGTCCTCGTCCCACATATGTTTGCCCCACTTGAAAGTGTCAGGGAGAGGTTGTTTTGGATAAGTAACTTCACTGCCGTCGGACTTACACAGCTTTTGTCCGAGTTTCAATGCTCCGGCAGGGCAATATTCTACGCACGCACCGCATGCCACACACTTTTGTTTGTCAACGTGCGCGCGATATGCCGATGCGGACATGTTAGGCGTGTTGAAAAGTTGCGACGTACGCAACGCATTACAAATCTTGACGTTGCAATTGCAAATTGCAAAAATCTTGTTTTCACCGTCAATGTTGGTGACTTGGTGCACGAAACCGTTGTCCTCTGCCCTCTTCAATATCTCCATTGCCTCGTCGTAAGTGATATCGTGACCTCTGCCCGTCTCACGACAGTAGTCAGCCATATCTCCAACGCCGATACACCAATCTTGATAATCATCTGCACAACCTTCGTCGAGCTTTTTTCTACCGTAACGGCAAGAACAAATCGACGCGCCGAGGTGTCCTTCGTATTTTTTCAGCCAATAGGATATATGTTCTATATCCATAGTGGTGTTTTCCATAGAGATTGCCTTCTCGACAGGAATGACGTGCATGCCTATTCCGCCACCTCCCGGTGGAACCATTGCAGTAACGTGCTCAAGTGGCAAAAATGTCATACGCTCAAAGAACATCGCAAGTTCAGGGTGTTTGTCCATGAGTTTGGTGTTCATGTTGGTATATTCGGCAGAACCCGGAACGAAGAGAGGTACCCAATAGTGTCTATCTTCTCGATTGTATGTAGTGCCGGGGATAGGTCCGTCCTTAGTGTACTTGTCACCGTAATCATATTCTAGCATACCAAAAAATGATAGTTTGTCCACGATTTCGTCAAAAGTCTTGTCATCGTATCCCGCCATTTCTTTCAATTGGGCATAAGGGTACTTTACTCTAGTCTTCATTTTGAGTAGTAGGTCTAGAGAGTTGTCGCGCTCTTGCTCACTCATTTCGTCTTCAAAAATGCACGCAAAGCCCCAATACTCAGGGTCTTGAGCCGTAATTCCCTTTACTTTTCCTGGTAATCTGTCAGTAACCCTTCTCACGAACTTCAAAAGCTTTGGATTTGGGTCTTTGTCAAACATGTGCGCCGGTACGTACTTACTACTTATCTCAGGCATTCTCGTTATTCCTCCATTTTGCTATATTCTTTATTATCCAGTCGGCAAACTTGTCGACTCCTTCGCCCGTCTTGGCACAGATTGGTATTATCTCTGCGTTCGGGTTTCTCATTTTTATATATTGACTGCACTTGTCAAGGTCAAAATCAAAATATGGCGCGACGTCCATTTTGTTGATAAGCACTAGGTCGCATATCGAAAACATCAACGGATATTTTAGCGGTTTGTCGTGTCCTTCCGGTACCGACAAAATCATACAGTTCTTGCTTGCACCCGTATCGAACTCGGCAGGACATACAAGGTTGCCCACGTTTTCCAAAATAGCCAAATCTACGTCGTTTAGGTCAAGCCCTCTCAAGCCTTGACGCGTCATCTCTGCGTCCAAATGGCACATTCCGCCCGTATGCAGCTGTATCGATTGAACCCCGGTCGCTTCCTTTATCTTAATGGCGTCCACGTCCGAATCAATGTCGGCTTCCATGACCGCAATTTTGATTTTGTCTTTCAAGGCGTTGATAGTACTAATCAGCGTCGTCGTCTTGCCGCTGCCCGGCGAAGACATGAGATTGAGCAAAAATACACCCTTTGTTTTGAGTTCTTCCCTCAATCTGTTAGCGTCTTTGTCGTTGTCATCGAATATACTCTTCTTAATTTCAATAATTCTTACTTCATCCATACTTTATTCTCCAGACTTTTATAATAATTTTAACTTAAATTGAACTTTTTGTCAATATGTTAAATTTTCTAGACGGTGTCAAAATGATTAACTTATGATAATTCTTATTTAAAAAAATATAAGCCCCTTTTTTCAATCCCGAATATAGCTCGCTGACTATAATTTTAACAATTACCACAATTTTAACGATTACCCACAAATTTAACAAAATCAAGGCGTAGCCTTGTATATCATCAATTTCGCAGAAATTGCAAATCATCAAAACGAAGTTTTGCATATCATCATTGCGAAAGTGATACAACCTACGGTTGATGAGATGCACCTTCGGTGATGATATACACGCTAAAGCGTGATGATATACCATTGCTTTCGCAATGGATAAAAAAATACTGCAGAAAACATATCATTTTCTGCAGTATTTTTTGGTGCGGTCAGTGAGACTTGAACTCAAAACGCCTTATTATACCACATTTTAACATTAAAATCAAGGCGTAGCCTTGTATATCATCAATTTCAAAGAAATTGCATATCATCAAAACGAAGTTTTGCATATCATCATTGCGAAAGTGATACAACCTACGGTTGATGAGATGCACCTTCGGTGATGATATACACGCTAAAGCGTGATGATATACCATTGCTTTCGCAATGGATAAAAAAATACTGCAGAAAACATATCATTTTCTGCAGTATTTTTTGGTGCGGCCAGTGAGACTTGAACTCACACGGGTTCACCATACGCCCCTCAAACGTACGCGTCTGCCATTCCGCCATGGCCGCAAAACATATATATGATAATATTTTATAATTGATTTGTCAACATTTTTTATTAATTTTTCAATTAATAAATATTGATTTATTCAATGTGCCTCATTGTAAGTGCGTATTTGCCGGTGTATAAGTCTAAGTACTCCATCGGTTTATATTACAAATAGAATTGATGCGTTAAAAATCGTTTTCAAATTGACTTAATGCCTTAGCATAAATCTGCCGGTTCTAAAATTAGCTCCTTTTTGCGTTTTGCAGGACGGAAACAAACAAGAGCAATAAACATTAATGTTGCTGTTATAAACAAACTAATTGGATACGCTATCATTAATATTTTAAAAGTTGGATTGTGGGCAAATATTACATAACGCCAAAAAATTCTTACGCCGCATACACCGCTAACAGTAAGAATTGCAGGTGTAAACGAAATTCCAAATCCTCTCATATATCCTGCTTGATTATCGTATAATAATGAGAATATATATGATATTAGTATATAAAACATACGAATATAACCTATCTCTATAACTTCAGGATCGTCATTAAATATAGATAGTATTTCTCTTCCACACGATAAAAGCAAAACCGTGCAAATACCTAAACTAATCAAAGCCTCAACTATACAAATTATAAGCGTACGCTTGCACCTATCTATTTGTTTAGCACCGTAATTTTGACCTACAAATGTAGTGCATGCCTGGCCAAAGGAGTTCATGACGTAGAAAGCAAATATTTCGACGTTGTAAGCAACGCTTGAGCCTGCCATAATTGTCGTACCCAAAGTGTTGACAGCAGACGACATTATGATATTAGAAAATGCAAAAATTGCCGATTGCAAACCAGACGGAACACCTATTTTAAGAATAGAAATAAAGACAGATTTATGTATTTTAAGTTTTCTTACACTAACCTTTATGTGATGTTTTGTTTTGGTTAAAATGATAAAAAGTACTATCGAACTAAATACGTTTGAAGCAACAGTTGCTATAGCAACACCTTTAACACCAAAATCAAGACCTGCTACAAAGAAGAAATTTAAGCCGACATTAAGCACACCCGAAACAGCTAGAATTATAAGCGGAGTTTTGGTATCCCCTACTGCTCTGAATATTGCGGATTCAAAGTTAAATAACAAAATAAAAGGTAGCGCTAGAAAGTAGATTCGTAAATAAATAAGAGAAAGCGGCATTACTGCTTCGGGAACTTTGACAAGTTTCAAAATTGGTTCTGAAATTAATTCACCGATAACTAATGAAAAAATACCTGCAATCAATGAAAAAACAATTGATGTATGAACTGCCTTTTCAACTGTATATAAGTTTTTTTCACCGAATGCTTTTGCAATTACCACATTAGCGCCCAACGCTGTTCCTAAAAATAAATTGACAATCAATCCGATTATAGGAGCATTAGCGCCAACTGCTGCAATAGAATAAGTAGGATTCTCGGTATAGCGACCAACGACAGCAATATCCGCAGAATTAAAAAGTTGTTGTAAAATTCCCTGTAAGGCAATAGGTAGAGCAAAAAGTAAAATTTTGTTCCACAAGGTGCCTGATAACATATTTATTTTTCTTGATTTATTCTTTACTATAGGCTTTGGAATATTAGTCGAAGCACTCATAGCATTAGTCGCAAGGACATTATACCGCTATTATACTAAAAATTTGAGCAGTTAATCGTTTAATCATTATAGTTTTGTGTTGCGACAAGGTTTGCGTCCCTATCGATATTTGCTAAAATAACGTCACCTATTACAACATTTCTATCCAAAGTTAGAGAATTGATTTTTTTCATAACTTCAAATATTTCGGATTTACGAACAGGTTTATCTGTCTTTACCGAGACCATTTTGCCCGATACCGTTTTGACGGTAGAAGTAACGACACGCAAAGGACAAATAACCTCATTCTCGGCGTACATTTTTCCACGTAAGCACGTATTTCCTTTAACGGATTTTACGGCTCCGTTCTCGACTTCAACTTCAATCAAACAGCCCATTGGACATTCTATACAAGTTAATTGTTTATTCATATTTAACACTCCAATCTTACAACTATATCACCCTCTGCCTTGGCAATCACGTCACTTGATAAAATTACCGTTTCCATCTCACCCGGAACACAGATTAATTTTTTCTTTTCTTGTAAAACGACGCCATTAGATTCAACAACTATTTTACAGTGCTTGAATGTATTTCTCACTCTAAAGAAAAGTTTTACGTTACCGGGGATATTTTTATCAATTTTTTGAGGTAAGACGTAACTAATATTATCGCCGTTAATGCAAGAAATAGGATTGTGTTCTTGTCTACCGTTTAGCACGTAATTAGCGGCGCAAGCACCTGCAATTTCGGACTCTTCAGAAACAAAATCTACTAAATCATGAACTTGCAAAACGTTTCCGCAAGCAAATATGCCGTCAATCATTGTTTCACGGTTTTGATAAACTACTGCGCCACGGGTATTTCTACTTTGTTCTATTCCTGCGCCTTTTGTTAGTTCATTTTCGGGGATAAGTCCGACAGAGAATAGCACCGTGTCACAATCAAAATGCATTTCGGTTCCCTCGATTGGTTGTTTATTCTCGTCAACTTTTGACACAACAACTCCTGTAACTCTTGAAGTACCCTCTATTTTGGTTATTGTGTGATTAAGATATAGCGGAATATTAAAATCATTTAAGCATTGCTCGATATTACGTCTTAATCCACTCGAATAAGGCATAATTTCACAAACGGCAAGTACTTTGGCACCCTCTAACGTCATACGCCTTGCCATAATCAAACCGATATCGCCCGAACCTAAAATTACAACACGCTTTCCGGGTAAATAACCCTTTATGTTTACATATTTTTGAGCGGTTCCAGCCGAATAAATACCTGCAGGACGCGATCCCGGGATATTTAAAGCGCCACGACTTCTCTCTCTGCAACCCATTGATAAGATAACGGCTTTGGGCGTAATAGAAAAAACGCCATATTCGGAATTAATTGCCGTAATAGTTTTATTATCTTCCAAAGAAAGCACAGTTGTATTTAGTAAAACGTCAATATCTCTTGCTTCAACCTCTTTAATAAAGCGATATGCATATTCCGGACCTGACAAAGATTCCTTAAATCTTGTCAAACCAAAACCGTTATGTATACATTGATTTAAAATACCGCCTAATCTAGGTTCTCTTTCTAATATTAATATGTTTTTTGCACCATTATCATAAGCGCTTACAGCCGCTGCTAAACCTGCAGGACCACCGCCGATTATAACTATATCGTAATTCTCTTTCATAGTGAACGTACCCCTTGAATCTACTTAGTTTTAGCAATTACCAACTCAGATCCGACTCCGTTTTTGGTAATCTCGGTCAACTCAACGCCAAGTTCTCTAGCCAAAATTTCAGCAACCTGCGGTTGACAAAAGCCGCCTTGACATCTTCCCATACCCGACCTTGTTCTTCTCTTAATAGCGTCAATATCTCTTGCCGGGGGATTTTCTCTTATTGCTTTAATAATTTCACCCTCAGTTATTTGTTCACAGCGACAAATGATTCGACCAAAAGATGGATCTTTTTTGATTATCTCGTTTTTCTCTGCAACCGATAAATCCTTAAAGAAATACTCGGGAGTTCTTGTCCCATTAAAGTCTGCCTTTTTCTCGCCATGTAGTTTGTTATTTATCATTTCGCAAACATACTCGGCGATTGCAGGCGCTGATGTAAGCCCCGGGGACTCTATGCCAACGCAATTAATCAAATTATCAACTGCCTTACTCTCTTCAATAATAAAATCGCCCTTTTCGGTATATGCTCTTACACCCGTAAACGAAGTGATCGAATTGTAAATGGGAGTGTTAGGACACATTATTTTTGCTTTTGCCATAACCTCAGCCAACCCCTTTTGAGTAGTGATTGGAGTAATATCTTCAACCTTTTCAGAGGTTGGTCCTAATATTATGTTATGGTCTGCTGTGCCCGAAACAAGAATACCCTTTCCCTTTTCCGTCGGAGTAAAAAACAATGTATGCGATACAAAATCTCCGCTTTCTCTATCAAGCAGTATATATTCACCTCGTTTTCCCTTGATCTCAAAAGAATAATCACCGAAGGCATTTGCAACCTTTGTAGAGCCAATACCTGCACAGTTAATTACAACCTTACCTTCAACTGTTTTATTATCTTTTGAATAAAGTTTAAAGCCTCTATCCATTTTTTCAACTTTGGTCAGCTCAAAGTTGGTAATTAGATCTGCTCCATTATCCATTGCATTTCCGATAGCGGCAATAGTCAAGCAATACGGACAGATAATACCTGCTGTTGGTGCATAAAGCGCTGCAATAGCGTTAGGCGAAACGTTAGGTTCGAGCTCATGGAGCTTAGCGCTATCGATAATCTCAAGCTCTTTAACGCCATTTTTTTCGCCACGCTCTAATAAATTATTCAGCATAGCGACATCACTTTCATTAAAGGCGACAACCAATGAACCGCAATTCAAATATTTTACGCCAAGTTCTTTTGCGTAATCGGGCATCATTTGACAACCCAAAACATTAAACTTCGCTTTTAAAGTTCCAACATGAGCGTCAAATCCGGCATGAACGATACCTGAATTTGCTTTGCTTTGCCCCATGCAAACGTCGTTTTCTTTTTCTAATAAGCATATAGAATAATTGTATTTGCTCAATGCGCGTAAAATCGTTCCGCCTATTACGCCTCCGCCTACTACTATTACATCATACATAATCTTTTTCTCACTTTAAAATTTTATTTGCAAGAATTATCTTACAGCACGTTATTAGATCTAAAATTATGCGAAAAATTACATTTTAAAACACAAAATAACATTAAATCTAATTTTTTTGTCAGTATAAATTTTATCACTATATAGAGCGAAAATCAACTACAAATTTTTTAATTATTTAATTATTTTTTAATATTACAAATCGGATTATCTATCATTGCACGTTGTCTATCAAGAATTCGTAAAACAATATAGTCATTTCTAAAAATAATATCGCCATTTTAAGCCTATTCGAGAAATCTTTCTTGTTCCGTCATATTGTAACATAAATAAAAAGTAACAAAAAAAAGAATAGCACTTCATATCCGAATAGCTATTCCCTTATTAGTTCTATTTTAACATTTTCTTTTTTACAATTTTATAACCAAGTTTATCTAGTAAATTAGTAGCATTGTCTAACGCATCATAATCATTCTTGATTGTGTCTTCTTCTTTTTCTGATGTGGAGCAATTCTTCGCAACAATCTTTCTAAAATCTATTAGTCCTTTCATGGTAGTTATGTTACTATGCATTCTTCTAGAATAATCCTTTCCTTTATTTGGCTTATTGATATCTTCAATTGTGGACGGTACTAACCCGTGTGCAATCATAAATGCATTCCACCTTAAATGCTCAAGAGTAGCATAAATATCTCTTATCGACATTTGGTCAACGGGTTTAATTGTGTATAGTTCATCGCTATTCTCCTTTTTGTTGCCATCTGAGGATTGATAATAAGTTTTCAAAAATTCAATATTAGCATTGGAGTCATTGGATGCGGTTTCTAAAGTATTTTCTATACCATTTTTATTACTTTGATTTTCAACGTTCTCTTTCTTTTTATAATCGAAGCCTAATAGATTCAATTTAGACCGTAGACCTAAAACACTGTATATATTCGAATATCTAATAATTGGCAACATAGTAGTTAACCATTCTTTTTCTGCTTGTTTCCTTTTTCTTATTGCCATTTCTTGTTTTTCTTTGGCTTCTATTTTCTTTTTTTCTTCTTCTGATACTTCATTTTTATCAGTTTGTTTTTCTATCGTTTCCCTTTGTTTTCTTCCCTTCTTTCCTTTTTTTAATGATTCTTTTTCATCGGTTACTATTTCTAATCTTTCTTTCTCTTTTTCTTGTTTTGCTTTGTTTTCTTCTTTCGATATTAAGTAAAGAGTATGTTGACTGATTCCCAAATCAACATATTTATCATTAATAATATGATCAAGATCGTATACCGTATGGTCCTCGTTTCCAATTACATAACAATGTTCCTGTTTAAACTTGAAATATTTATTCGTTTGGTCAGTGATATGACCGGACTTAATCGCGTTATGATTTTTTGAATCACGAACTTTAACAAATACCCAAATATCGTCTATTCCCCAATCATACGATAATTCAAGTATTTTATGTGCCATATCAATGTTTTCTAAATCGGTGCCAAACGCAATTATTACAAAGTTAATTGATGCTTTTTTCGCTGAAACGTGTTTTTTTAATGATGCATAGAATTTAGGATCATTTATATCACAGTTTTCTATAACTTCATTCCAAGGAAGTTCCGGAAGTTCTAAATAATCATTTTTATCATAGTATTGGCGTTCGTTTTTGTAACGATGAATGGAATGATTAAGATTTTTTACTTCACCAAAATTAGATTTATCATAAATGTAGTAATTTACATTTTTTTGCACAAGCATATTATTATCATCGGTAGTTAAATATTGGTTATTGGCGACTGATGCAAGATATATTTGTTGATTAGTCTTACCAAAGCCTACAAGAAAAGCATTAATTTCAGCTTCCTTTTTCAAAACATGTGTTTTTTCATCAATTTCATCACCATTCATATACATAGAGAATGGGTATTTACTGATAAAATCAAGTGCAATCCGCTTATACTTATTAAAATAGCTTAGACAACCGCCGGCATTTAAGCAAAACTCTTCATATATGGATTCGTGTGAAGGTTCGGAATATACGTAGATATGTAAACTTTTATAAAAAAATTCACGGGAAATTTCATCTAACGCCTTTATTTTGTCAACAAATTTTCTAGTTAAGCTAACGTTTCTTTCTGCATTTCCGGTGTTGATAATTATATTATACAATTTCTTTTCATTATTGTTATGCCTTTTTCTTTTTGATATTTCATCAAATATGCTTTCAACGTAAGAATCTTCATTCTTTATGTTTTTGTAACGAATATTAGATAAAAACAAATCTTTTTCGTCTTCCTTTGATAAATTATCAAGTATACGAATTTCACGCATAATCAATTTATTTTTGTTTTCTTTTCCCTTTAATACTAACGACTTTAATAATTTTTCTTTTATCTCAGCGTTCTTATATATGGTTTTGTTTTGATTGTTATTACCAAATAAAAATACTTTTTCTTTTTTCGTTACTTTAAATTTAAAGTCATAAAAAGCCTTACATAACACCTGATGTGCCATAGATAACACAAAGACAACAGCATTTAAGAATATTAAGACATACAATACACAAATTGCCACCCTATATATCGGAAGTGCATCAAACAAACCCGCGACTACGCCATGATTATATTTTAATACCAATAAATCTATAACACGGGCTATCGTGGTGGTAATTGCCAAAATCGGACTACTCCCCGAATAGAGAATACCTATAAATAATAGAGGGATAGCAATAAAATAAAAGATTAAACCTTTGCCTCTTTTAAAACTCCTTAAATAATTAATACGGTTCCTACGTCTTGATTCTGCTCTCTTTATTTTGTTTTTTACAGTCTTTTCATTTGGAACGTTATCGTCAAGAGATTTTTTGTCATGTTTTTTCTTCACAAATAACTTTTTAAATTGGTCAATAGGAAAATCAACAAACTTAATGACAAAATACAAAAATGTCAATATCATTATAACTAAAGCAAATGCCGAAATAACCGTGTATGCTAGCATGACTTTCTCCCTCGTATTACAAAATACTACTGTATTGATTATAAATTATATTACAATAACGTCATTTAATTGTCAATATTATTGCTCAATAATTGAACAACATTTATTCAACTTATCTATCACAAGGGGAATATTTGCAAACTCAAAGGCGATTGGATTTTTCTAATTGTCAAGCCATTTACTTCCGAGTTTAAGAATGTCAATCAAAATCGGATTTGAAATATAGTAAACCTTAAGTTTTCCGTCGTTTTTAGAATTAACTAGACCCTCTTTTTTTAATATTGTCAACTGATGAGAAACAGTAGTACGGTTTATCGCGGTCGTTATGCTTATATCACCTACACACAATTCGCTGATTGTCAAAGAAAACATAATTTTTAATCTTGTCTTGTCGGAAAAAATATAAAAAAGATTTGCCATCACCTCAAGTTTAGTAACAGGGGGAATATAATAATTAATTAAACTTTCTATGTGCGGATTGATTTTATACGTGTTCACATTTATAGCATAATATTCATATATTATAATTGTCAATGTGCTATTTTGACCTTACTTAAGACAAAAGATTCTAAAATGTCGAAAAAGGGGGTTAACTTATGTTCGGAAACAATAACAATATGCTTTTCATTTTAATTCTTCTATTAATATTTAGTTTTTCGGGTTCAGGAATAAATGATACTGAAAGTCTAGTATTAATCTTTGCAACATTTGCCCTATTGCTATCCGGTGGCAATTTATTCGGAAATAATAACTGTAACTGCAATTGTAACAACAGTTAGATAAAGTGCTTTGCCACTTTATCTAATTTGCAACGATGACAATATTAACTAAAATAGATTCCTCGACTACGCTCGGAATGACAATATGGCATGAATGTCTATCCGTCTGCTTCGCAAAGAGTCGGTGCTTGTAGTGAGGTCCCTCGACGTTGCTCGGGATGACAGCGAAGCTGTCAATTCACCTTCGACTACGCACGGAATGACAATATCCATGTACCGTCATGTCGACCGTAGTGGAGACATCTACAATCAATAAAGCGGATGAGGTCCCTCGAACAACGCTTTCAGGATGACAGCAGAGCTGTCAATTCACCTTCGACGTCGTTGCCGTACGCTTGAGAATTACAGATCAAAACTGCACATTGCACATTTAACTATATGAGCAAAACTTTGCGTACGCCGACAAAGGAAAAACAAGTATTTCAAAGCATTTTGCCTTAAAATTTATTAGTGATAAAGATATGTTCGACTATAACTTATTACAATCCCAAATAACCTTGCTATCGCCAACAACCCAATTTTGATTCCAACCTTTGGGCTTTTGTTTGTGTGACGTGCAAATTAAAAGATTTGAGTTATTAAAAAATGCTTCATTATCAATTGAAATAACACAATCGGGTATAAATATTTTATCAATGGTAGAATAACCGCAAAAGCTGTTCTTTTTGATAATCTTTATATTATTATCGATACGTGTTGTTTTACAACCTGCAAGCAAAGCTTTTGTAGTTTTATCAATAATAGAGTTTCCATTGGTTGTTAGCCTTTTGTTGTTCTCATTTATTCTAAAAGTTTCTAAACTATCGCAACCATAGAATACATTGCCGTCTAGAGAATTGAGTTTTTCACCGATATAGACGGATTTCAAACTCGTTGAATTATAGAATACAGCTTCGCCTAAGCTTACAATATTTTCAGACAACAAAACACTTTTTAGTGACGTACAACCACTGAAAGCATAATCACCTATTGACGATAACTCTTGATTAAACTTAACTTTTTTAAGCTTCACACAATCCAAAAAGGCATATGCATTAATACGTTTAAGGTTTTCAGGCAAAACAATTTCTTCAAGACTTGAGCAACTGTCAAAGCAGTACTCTCCCAAAACTTCAATTTTATTTGAAAGCTTGATTTTAGATAGCCTTACACAACCACTGAACGCTTTTTCACCTAGTTGTAATAAACTATCATAAAAATTTATTTTTTCAAGAGAAATGCAATCTGCAAAAGCACTGTCCCCGATTTTTTTAATTTGATCGGTTAAAACTACTTTATTTAAACCAAAACACCCCGAAAACGCATAGTTTCCAATTTCTTTAATCGATTTTGGTAAATAGATTTCAGATATATCCGAGCCCTCAAAGCAATTGGGAGAAATAGCCACGACGCTTTTTCCGTTATACCTACTCGGTACGAATACAACGCTATCAAGACCAAGATATTCTCTCAAAGCGTATCCTTTAGAGTAAGGTTCAAACTCAAACATGCTGTCTAGCTCTTCAATGGTATAGCCATTGTATTCTTCTGATTTCGAGGCTTTTTTCTTACGCAATAGAGCTTGGTGGATATCATTTAAATTACTTCCACAGCCAACACAAAGTTTGTCTTCTAATTCAATTTTTGTTCCGCAAATCGGGCATTTAATTTCCATACTATTATTATACAATGTTTTTAAACGCAATGTCAATATTGAATGTTAAAATGTGTAACGTTCGGTCCTTAATGAAATTTTGATACGTAATATCAACTGAGTGGAAGGAAAACCAAGTCGAAAAATTTCATCAAAATGTCATTCTGAGCGTAGTCGAGGGACCTATCCAAATTGTCATCCTGAGCGGAGTGCAACGGAGTCGTGAGGATCTCATCCATATAAATGTCATCCTGAGCGGAGTGCAACGGAGTCGTGAGGATCTAATCCAAATTGTCATCCTGAGCGGAACGCAGTGAAGTCGTAAGGATCTAATCCAAATTGTCATCCTGAGCATCGTCGAGGGACCTATCCGCTTTATTGATTTTAGATGTCTCCACTTCGGTCGACATGACATTACATGGATATTGTCATTCGTAAGCGTTGTTCGAGGGACCTCATCCAAATTGTCATCCTGAGCGGAGTGCAACGGAGTCGTGAGGATCTAATCCGCTTGAAAATAATGAATGTATAATGATTAATTATGGACTGAGTGATTTATATATCATTACTTATTTGACTGTCTTTTTACAAACATAATACTTAATATACAATCATTCAATTATACATCATAAAAAAGATTATGAATAAATTTCCTTTTTTTGGGTAATAACTAAAATTAAAGGAGAAAAAATGTCGTATAAGGTATTTATTTGTGGAATTGACACATCAAAAATTCCAAAACTTTCGCAAAAAGAAAGCTCAGAACTATTAATAAAAATATCAGAAGGAGATAAAAAAGCGCGTGAACGGTTTTTATATAGCAACCTAAGACTAGTATTATCTGTAATTCATAGGTTTAATTTTGATCCAATGCTTACCGACGATATATTTCAAGTTGCTTGTTTAGGTTTAACGAAAGCACTAAATAATTTTAAATTTAATTTAGGCGTTCAGTTCAGCACCTATGCTGTCCCTATGATAATCGGAGAGATTAGAAGATTTTTGAGAGAAAATTCCTCTGTGAAAGTTTCAAGAAGCCTAAGAGATATTGCCTATAAGGTCATGCAAACCAAGGAAAAATATAGAAATGAGGGTTTAAACGAACCTGATATGCGCACAATTGCTGCCGATATTGGCATTTCGTTATTTGACGTATCTATGGCTCTTGACGCAATATCCGACCCTATCTCGCTCTACGAACCCGCATATTTTGACGGCGAAGATTCTGAGCTTGTAATGGATCAAATTGCAGATAAGAATAAAGAGGATATTATAATTGAAAACTTGGACTTGCAGTCGGCAATTGACGCATTGGCACAAAGGGAACAAGAAGTTATTAAACTTAGATTCTTTGAAGGAAAAACTCAAACCGAAGTTTCAAAGTGTTGCAACGTTTCACAAGCGCAAGTATCAAGAATAGAAAACTGCGCTCTAAAAAAGCTTGAAGCGGCGCTTCGCTAATTTATAAATTTATTTAAATCATCTCTAAGCTTAAGTAGTACTTTTTTCTCAAGTCTACTTATGTAACTCTGGCTGATACCTAACATATCAGCTATTTCTTTTTGCGTTTTTTCTTCTTCACCATCTAAGCCGTAACGCAGATATAATATTTTTCTTTCTTTTGCGGAAAGTTTTTCCATGCTCTTATAAAGAAGTTCGATTTCAGATTTTTTCTCGATTTCCATACATACCGAATCGGGGTCTGTTCCAATTATATCGCTTAGCATCAACTCGTTACCCTCCCAATCGGTGTTGACAGGTTCGTCAAGCGAGATTTCGCACTTTCTTCTTGAAACCTTTCTTAAATGCATCAAAATTTCATTTTCAATACACCTACTTGCATACGTCGCAAGTTTTATATTTTTATCGGGATTATAGTTATTAACCGCCTTTATTAATCCCATTGCCCCAATTGAGATAAGGTCGCTTGTATCGGGCACGCTACCATCAAATTTTTTTGCGATGTACACAACAAGTCTTAAATTGTGTTCAATAAGTTCGTCCCGAGCCTTAGTATCACCCATTGCTAAACGCTTCAAGACTTCCTTTTCCTCTTCTTTTGTGAAAGGAGATGGCAATGGCGCTCCATATATATAGTCAACCCTCGACCTATTTTCGCCTTTTATAATATTTAACAGTAGTTTTAATATATTCTTTATGCTCATTACTTTATCTCCTTTAGGTTATTAGATAGCAAAACTTGAAACCCATCATAAATTTGATTGGTTTTTACGGCATTTACATTCTTATAGATATGTTTTCTTTTGCCGAAATATATCATAACTTCATCAATTTTAATAATTTCACAAAGCTTACTTCCGCCCATTGTATCGATAACAATATACTCATTCCCCTTTAAATCTATTTTCTTAGAAATAACCTTGTCTAAAAATATTACGCCTTTACCGTCTCCAGCCACAGCCATATTTCCCGAGTCAACAAACCCTACTGCTTTTATACTTTTTCCATTTACCGAACATGATATTTTAAGCAAATCCTTTTTTAGCAACTTGTTTTGAGTAAACTTTATGAATATTTTTATAATAAAATAACCAACTATACAACATGTCGAAATTGTAGCGACTTTCAGTCCCTCTGTATTAACAATAAAACCACTTGTTGAATTTAATACGAGCGATATAACGCCGTTATAAATAAATGCGATAATTGCATAAATTAGCGTAGACTTCAACCAATCATAACGAGATTTTGTTATAAACGGCATGCTCGAGCATAGTAACGCTAAAACTTTGTATAAAACTTGAAAATCTAATGAAATTGTTGGATAAATAAGCGCTAGTATTGTACCAAACGTCGCAGAGATAAAAGCATATCGATACTTTCTTAATAGAATATCACAAACGAGAATTCCTATAAATAAATCCATTAAAAAGTTGTCAAGAATTACATACTCCACTATAACGGTCATATGAATACTATAACAATTAAGCTAGAAAATAAAATAGGATATAATTGTATTTTAGATTGGGTTTTGTCAAAAATAAAGACGCCGTCATACGACAGCGTCTTTAGATATTATATCTTTTACGTACATTCTAAGATAAATTTTATTTACGAAGTCTTTGCATAAATTCGGGAACAAACTCGGAGTCAACACCAATTCTACCCTCGCGATTTTCTACAACAGGTTCAGCTTGTGGGGTAGGTTGCACTTGCTTTTCATCTGGTTGAGCAGGTTTTTGTTGGGGTGATTCAGGTTGTAGTTCAAATCCCGTTGCGATGATTATAACGTTCACTTGATCGCCTAATGACGGATCAAAATCCAAACCGAAAATGATTTCAGCTTCTTTAATCATCAATTCATGTACCAAATTCGTTGCGTTTTCGATTTCTTTCTTATTAAAATCTTTACCGGACGAATAGCATATAATCATACTTTTAGCACGAATAATATTTGTATCAGTCAAATTATTCTTGACAGCTGCGCTAACTGCCTGAATTGCAGCAGATTCGCCTTCGCCTCTACCTATACCAATATGTGCTAAACCTTTATTCCTTATAATCTTGCAAACGTCGGCAAAGTCGAGATTGATAACACATGGTTTTGCAATCAATTCTCCGATACCTTTTAAAGCCTTTCTGATTACGTCATCGCCTTTCTCGTAGCCCTCTAATATATGCTCGTTGTCAAGTTTATCATTAGGAATGATTACCAAGCTGTCAGCATACTTCCTAAGCTCGGTAATACCCTGCATAGCATTACTATTTCTAACGTCACCCTCAAAAGCAAATGGCTTAAATACTATTGCAACAACCAAAATCCCCATATCCTTTGCGATTTTAGCGATAACTGGAGAAGCGCCTGTACCTGTTCCGCCACCCATTCCTGCAGTTAAGAACAAAAGTTGAACGTTTGTTAACATTTTTCTAATTTCGTCCTCGCTTTCAAGAGCTGCCTTTTTGCCCATTTCAGGAACTGCACCTGCGCCTTGTCCTTTTGTGCTTTGCTTACCGATTTGAAGAAGCTTTACTTTCATATTAGGCTTCTTATTCAGAGCCTTTTCTTTGATACTCAACAAAATCTGCGAGTCGGTATTTACGGCAACAAATTCAGCACTTGTTAAATCAGAATGCATTAATCTTGTAATGGTATTACAACCTGCTCCACCTACACCGCAAAGCATTATATTACAAACGTTAGTATTTCCGTTGCCATACAAGCCTTCTACAACAAAATCTTCTATATCGTACATAATCTAATCCTCCCAATATTTCTAATTATTAGATTTAATAGCCGAATTTACCAATCCCATAATTCTTGAATACATTGATTTTTTATAATTAGTTTCAAGATTGGGATATACTTTCATTATTGGTTTACCAATGCAGTTAGCCATGCAGGATTCAATGCCGTGGAAATCTAAACCGCTACCCGTCAAATACAAGTCTTTATTTTTAACTCGTGTATCTTGAATTAAATCAAAGCACTTTGTAATATAGGTGCAAATAATTTTTATACATTCAACGGTCATATCCTTTACCTCTTTGCAAGAAAAAGTTTTCAAGAAACCGTTTGAATTAATCGAATATGTTTCATCAGTTGGATTAAAGGATAAATCCACCTTTTCAATAAGGTTTTTACCTTCCTCAAAAGTAATATCCAAACCCTTCGAAATCCAATCGATAATGTTATATCTTCCCACAGAGAAGGTAAACAAGTATTCGATACCGTCACTACAACAAATAATCAACGAAGTGCTTCTGTATCCTGTATCTACCAATACTGCGCCAACGTCTCTTGTTGAAGTGTTAAACAAACCCAATATTTCGGATTTAGGCGATGAAAGAAATACTATATCGCTAATACCGTTTTCCTTTAAGGTTTGTTTCAAAAAATCGTAAACGATCTTTTCCGATGCAATATATGATATATGAGCATTTAATCCATTAGTTGGTTTGCCCAATACATCAATATATTTTTCGTCGTCATTATCTATATTAAAATAAATCGGATCGGCGCTAATCAAAACCTTTTCGGAATCGTTTACAAAAGGATTCCCACTATTCACCAACGTATCTATATCAACCTTTTCAACTTTTTTATGCTTGATTTGGTCAATTTTTGTATTAACTACCCTACAAATAGAAAACTCTGCGGGAATACCGACGTAAAGCTTTTTAAGTCTACCGTGTTTTTCCCTTAACCGTTGGAAAAGCTTTTTTATGGTTGATTTAGCATTCTCCTCGTCTACAAATTCGCCGTTTCTTATTCCCTCATAAGGAACACTATATTCAAAAGTAACACGGCAATAGTCGCCCATTGTTTTTGTGGCGACCATCAAAGTCATATTACCCGAACCTATATCTAAAACTGCGCTTTCCTTATCCTTGAATAACATTTGTAACCTCACAGCATTTGTATAATTTAATCATAATACAAAAATTATTATTTGTAAACAAAATATTTATAACTAAACAACCTTAGTACGGATAAGTCTCTTGCCATACCCATGCTTTTTCGGTTTTATCGTGATAAATATATCCGTAAGTACGCTTTGCCGATTGCTCTCCATAGAGTCTATAAGCTTCGAGGGCATAACGGAATTTTTCCTCATAGTCGTTGCTATCTTTCAAGCAAATTGTAACACCGCTACGAAGTTTGATATTTACAATATCGTTATCGGTATTAAAATCTATCTTTTCAAAGAAATTCAAGAATGCAATACCGTTTAAACTTTCGTTGTTTGCGACGTTGGATATAACCGATAATTTTGAATTGTAGCTATTACTTACGTCAAGGAAATTGCCAACGACCGGATTGCCGACTTCTAAGCCCGTAACCTTGGTGCACGTGTGGTATATAGAATTATTTGCGTCGATAATTTGTAATATTTTGAGCGAACTATCTATCACCGCATATAATTCTGCGTCTCTTATCTTAATCGCCATAAGCGGAATTCTAACCGATACGTGAATAACTACCTTATTAGGGAATACTCTCTCAATATTTTTTACCTCTAAATACGGATGAGTAATCTCGATTTGCTCTCTCGATTTCTTTTCGGATAAAACAAAAATATTACTCCCAATTCGTATGTTCGAACTGGTAATAATTGATTGCTCGTCTATTAGTTGCGATTCGACTTCATTTAAAACCGTAATGCTATTGACTGTAAATAACGTCATATTGAGTAAAACTATTACGATAATGAGGAGTACGATTGCAACAAACACGATAATTCTTGCATTTCCTTTCATTCTATCCTCTTTAGGTCAGCACCCAAATTATTGTACATTTTAACTATATCTTCATATCCTCTGTCGATGATATGAAGATTGTTTATCCTTGTGTAGCCATTAACCGATAGTCCGGCAATTACTAACGCTGCGCCACATCTTAAATCGGTAGCTTGAACAGTTGCCGAATGTAAACAGCTTTTATATATTGAAAGGCGTCTATTTGAAATTTTCAAGTTTCCGCCAAAAAGCTCGAGCTGTTTTGCATATTCAAACCTACTGCCAAACACTCTCTCGACTATTTGACCACTGCCGCCTGAAGCCAACATTGCTGAGGCGTACTGAGCCTGCAAGTCGGTCGGGAAAGAGGGATAAGGATCGGTTTTGATTATGCCGTGAAGAACACAATGCGGACTATATATTATTTTATCATTATTTATATATAAATTGCAAGGACTTTTTGTTATTTTTCTAATTAATGCTTTTATCTCAATTGGATTAACCCCTTTAATAGTCAATTCTCCTTTTGTAGCTATCGCAGATAAAAGTAAATCGCCCATTACAATTCTATCTGACGGATTTTTAAAATCTATGTTTTTATTGCGTTCAGACGGTGAAATTCTAATGTTGTTTTTAATCCTCTCTACACTTTTTCCCGATTTGTTCAAATATTCTATAACTGCATTCACCTCGGGTTCAAGCGCTGTATTTTTAATGATTATGGATTTTTTACCGTTGATTGCAACCAACAAAGTGTTTATTGTTGCCCCTACCGACGGATATCTAAAATCTATATCCTTTTCAACAAGGTTCTCTAACTCAATTATATAGTAGTCATGCTCTTCTTTCACCCTACCGCCCAAGGTAACAAGCGCCGATAAGTGAATGTCAATTGGTCTTGTTCCCAACTTGCAACCACCCGGCTTTGGCAATCTAAGATATTTCAACTTTGTCAAGACTGCACCCAATAGATAGGTTGATGATCGTATTTTTGTTGATAACGAAATTATTTTTTCAAAATCCGCTTCACTAGGGTTTCTTAATTCAGTTGAATCGATTTTTAATTCATTATCAACAAAAGTGCTTTTTACATTATAAAAGGAAAGTATTTTTAAAAAATCAAATACGTCGCTTATTCTTGGTATATTCTTTAAAACTCTTACTCCACCAAGATTAACGGCTGCTGCAATCAAGGGAAGTCCTGCATTTTTACTTCCTTGCACCGTTGTTTCGCCCTCGAGTCTTTTTCCACCATTAATTAAAACGCAATCTTCCATATTTTTTCTTACCTTCTCTTTTTTCTTCAATTACACTAAATATGTTTACTTTACTCCTTCTATCCACCGATAATAAGATACCTAAACTTGATAAAAAACATACCAACGAACTTCCCCCATAGCTCATAAGCGGCAACGGAATTCCGGTTGGGGGAATTGCTCCCGAGACTACCGCAATATTAAGTAGCGTTTGCAATCCAAAGACGTTTGATATACCAAATGCAAGAGTGGCATCAAATCTATTTTCACATCTTTTTGATATTGAAATGCCCAACACGGTAATTGACGCATATATAGATATTATAAATAAAGCCCCAATAAAACCAAGTTCTTCGCCAACTATTGAAAAAATAAAATCCGACTCGGCAAATGGTAAAAATAAAAATTTTTGCCTACTATTAAAAAGTCCTACCCCAAACCAACCACCGCTTCCCAATGCATAGTATGATTGTATAAGTTGATACCCTTCTCCTCTTGGATTTGCCCAAGGATTAATGAAAGCCATTAAGCGTTGCAATCTATACGGTTCGGTTACAATCAACAATATAAATGCAATAACTATTGGAATTACCATAGCAATAAACAACTTTGAATTTGCACCGCCTATATAAAGCATTATAATCATAAGCGCTGCGGATAAAATTGTTACGCTCATATTTGGTTCTAACAACAGCAACACACACATCAGACCGCCCACCATTAAAATCGGAATACAATTACGGATTTTGTTCATGTCACGATTTTCCATAAACTTTGCGCTAAATATTATCAATGCAAATTTTGACAGTTCAGACGGCTGTATTGTTGTAAAACCAAGGTTAATCCATCTTTTCGCGCCGAAGCTTTCAACTCCAACCCCCGGAATGAAAATAATAACCAAAAGTATAAATGAAAGAATCAAAAAAGGAATAGTAACCTTTTTTACGAGTTTCGAATTTGTGTAGGATAGAACAATCATACAAATCAAGCCCAACCCCATAGCAATTAATTGCTTTTTTACAAAATACAAGGAATCGTTAAAATTCTTTTCCGCGCTATACGAACTTGCCGATGAAAGCATTAAAATTGCAATTATACATAAAAAAACGGTTAAGCAAAAGAGTGCCACCCCACGCTTTGACAAAAATTTATAGTTTGACGCTTTTAATGAAATCATAGAAAAACTTACCTCTTTCCGCATACGATGAGAAACGATCGAAACTCGAACAGCCGGGCGAGAATAATATATTGTCGGCTTTGGAATTAAGAGCTTTTATAATAGCCTCTTCAAGAGATTTACAATTATTTGCAAGGACGTTGCATTTTATCGCATCTTTATATATTTCATTTCGATTATCGCCCGAAATAAACACAATGTCGTCCTTTCTCAACCGCTGTAATAATGGCTTATAACTTTCCCCCTTGTCATAACCCCCTAATAAGATCGCAGTTGTTCCGTTCATTTTTTCGTATGCAGAAATGACCGACGATACGTTTGTACCTTTGCTATCGTTGTAGACGTTCTTACCATTTATAACGTCGACAAACTCACACCTATATCGTTCACCTTTGTAAACCCTTAAAAAATCTGCATATTTGAGATTAAAACCGTTTGCCAATATACACAATGCGAAAGCCGAAAGTGCATTTTCTATGTTGTTATTTCCTTTTATTTTGATTTCATCAATATCAATAAGTCGATAGTCTATTTCTTTTTCACGATAAAACACTGTACCATTTTCAATATAAATATCGGTTTTTCTGTTCAATGAATATGTAATTAATCGTTTATTATTTAACTCAGGCAACGGATAACTCTCGGGATTATAAGCAATTCCGTCCTTGGTTAGCGAAATTAGTTTTAACTTTGCTTTTTTATATTTTTCTCTAGTTTTGTGATAATCGAGATGATCGACGGTAATATTGGTAATGCAAGAATAATCGCTTTGATAAAATCTTGACTGCTCCAACATAAAAGAGCTTAACTCGCATATTTGCAAGTTATCGCTTTTTCTTGACGTAAATGGAATTCCCATATTTCCAAGTAGCTCAGAGCTTACCCCTGCGCTCTCCAACATTCCCTTTACCATATTTACTGTTGTTGTTTTTCCGTTTGTACCCGTTACAGAAATAGACCTAAAAGGGCTTGCAAGATAAGCAAAATCCAATTCCGAATAAATAGGAATACCACAGCCCTTAACTCTTATATATTCTCGTGAACTTCTTGATACGGCAGGACTTATCACCGCCAAATCAAAGCATTTAAGGTTAATATCTAACCTATCACTGTAAAACATCGGTATTGCTTCAACTTTTTTCGCATAACTAAAAACCGATTTACCGCTTAATCCACTACCAACGATTAAAATTCGTTTTCCTTTTAGCATATCACTCCTTTGGTTATAGTGATATTAAAACGGCTATCGTCCCCAATGCGCCAAAAATAACAGTTACAGCCGTGTATATAGCAACAATTCGTGGTTCGCTCATTCCGCACTTTTCAAGGTGATGATGAAACGGTGCCATTTTAAATACTCTTTTTTTACTTATTTTAAACACTATAACCTGTATAATTACCGATATGCACGACACCACGTACATTATACCTATAATCGGAATAATTAACGAATTTCCGCTAAACATTGCAACCGAAGCGACTGCTCCGCCCAAAGCTAAAGAACCTGTATCTCCCATAAAAATTTTTGCCGGTTTGCTATTATATATTAAAAATGCAAGAATTCCGCCCATTATCGAGACCGAAAAAACCGCTAACGAAATATCGATAATTTGTTTTTGGTACATAGCAAATAGAATTAGGAAAAAGAATAACAGGTAACAGAAGGTAGTGTTGCCTGCAAGTCCGTCCAAGCCGTCCGTCAAGTTTACCGAATTTGTAACCGCCAAAAATATAAAAATTGCAAACGGAATAATCCAATACCCAAAATTAACGGTTGTGTTCGTAAAAGGAATTCTTACAAGTCTTGAAATATCATTTTTATAGCAATAATACGCCAATGCGCCTGCAATTCCCAACTGCCCGATAATCTTTTGCATAGGCGTCAAGCCACCGTTATTATGTCTTTTTACCTTCAAAAAATCGTCTAGAAAACCTAACAAGCAGTATGAAATTGTTGCGATCGCCGCTATTCTTCCTGCCGACAATCCATTATTTGAAAATACAACCGCGATAAGACAAGACGGAACAACAAAAGCAAGCCCGCCCATCGTGGGTGTTCCTGCTTTGCTTTTATGCTGTTCAACATATTTTAAAATTGGTTGTTTTGCTTTAAGTTTTGTTGACAAACTTGTAACAAGTGGCAAGGACAGTAATGATAATAAAAAACTAAATATCAGTGACAAAAAAAAGATTAAATATTTCATAGATACTTTTTAACAATGGATTCATCACTAAATGGTATTTTTTCGCCATTAATTTCCATATATTCTTCTGCGCCCTTACCTGCAATTACAACGACGTCACCTACGCCAGCAAGCATAATTCCACGCTTGATTGCTTCCTCTCTATCTAGTATGATTTCACAATCTTCCATATCCATTACGCCCGCTTCTATTTGCTCGGCTATTTTTAATTGATTTTCACTTCGAGGATTATCATTTGTTATGATCACGTAGTCGCTTAACGCCGAAGCCACAGCACCCATTTCCGAGCGTTTTCCGCTGTCTCTATCACCGCCACAACCGAATACCGTTATAACCTTTCCAACTGTCAAATCAAGCGCCGCTATAAGCACTTTTTTCAAGCCGTCGGGCGTATGTGCGTAGTCAATAACAACTTTCTTTCCGTTATTGTCGTAAACGTTAAATCTTCCGGGAATAGATATATCGTGTATCGCTTCCAATATTTCATTTGGACCTATTCCAAAGTAACCTGCCGTGGCGCAAACTGCCAATATGTTCAAAACGTTAAATGAACCGCATAACGAAGTATTGACTTCAAAAACTATATCATACATATTAACGGTAAAATTCATTCCTTTATTGTAAACAATATCAACTGCAAAAACGTCGGCAGGGTTAGTTATTCCATAAGTAACGGTTGGTATTTCGGAATTTTTGAGTATATCAAACCCAACTTTATCGTCTACGTTGATAATTCCCATTTTACTTTTTGCTTCCGAAAACAAACTTTTCTTTGCCTTGATATACTTATTCATTTCCCCAAAGTAATCCAAGTGATCTCTTGTTACATTCGTCAATATAGCCACGTCGAAGCATAAGCAATCTAACTTTTTAAGGTACAAAGCATGCGCACTTGCTTCCATGAAAACATACTCAACCCTGTTTTTTGCCATTTTGTCAAGCAATGCAAAAAGCTGTTCGGGATCGGGAGTCGTCAAAATAGATTCCTCTCTTATTCCCAAATACTCTACAAATAACGTTCCGATATACCCCGATTTTTTACCTGCCGCGTCAAAAACTTTTTTTAATAAATAAGCGGTAGTTGTTTTGCCGTTTGTGCCTGTAATCGCTATAAGTTTAAGTTTCTTTTGAGGTTCTCCGTACAACATTGACGCAAGCTTACTATAAGCCTTTCTTGTGTCTTGTACAATAAACTGCGGTACGTCAACGTTTAATTCCTTATTACTAATACAAGCTACCGCCCCATTGGCTACAGCCTCATTTGCGTATTCGTGCGAATCAAAATTCTTTCCATCCAAACAAATAAAAATCTTGTTTGCTTGTTCTTTTCTGCTGTCAATCGAAATACCTTTGAAATCAACGTCTTTTCCTTTCATTCTGCCTTGATAATTTTGAGCAAAAACACTTAGTTTCATTATTAAATCCACCTTTTTATTGTTTTGCAATCATTTTATCAAGACGTCAAGCCCATTTCAATAGATAGGCGAAAACAGTCATTTTATCTCATAATAATCAATCTTTCGCATGCAAGAACGCATGCATGAAAAGTAAAAGCCCCAGTGTTAATGGGCAATTCACATAGTTATTTTGCGTGTATTGATTTTAAATTGACTATTCTAGTTTAAGGAAAACTACTGTTTTGGAATTACATTCGGTCAGAGGATAAGGAAATTGACTTGCGACTTTACCCTCGCCCTCAACTTCAAGATAAATACCCATATCATAACATTTTTTCTTTGCCTGTTCATAACTTAGTCCCGTAAAATCGGGCATCTTGAATGGTACAAATTCGATGTCTGTTTCACTCGGTTTTTCGTTTTCATAAATAAATATATTCTTAAAAATCTCACCTACCATTGGAGCAGCAACTTGAGAACCATAATATAAATACCCCTCGGGTTCGTCTACATAAAAATATATGACGTATTTCGGATTGTCATAGGTTGAATACCCAATAAACGAAGAAATATACTTACCCCTGTCAATCGAGCCTTCCTTGTATTTTTGCGCTGTTCCCGTTTTTCCACCAATTTTATAGCCGGATACTCCTGCCAATCTTCCGCTTCCGTTATCAACAACGCCAAGCAAAAGCCGCCTTACCGTTTCACTTGTTTTTTCGCTAACTATTCTTTCTCCTTTATCTGTTACATTCTTATAAACCAAGGTTCCGTTATAATCGGTTATGCACTCCAAAAAATGCGGAATTCTGTATATTCCCCCATTAATGATTGCACAAATTGTAGTTACCAACTCGATAGGCGTTACTGCTATTGCTTGACCAAAACCCATTCTTGCTAAATCTACATTTTTTGCTATCTCCATAGGAATCAATAACCCCGAACTCTCGCCTAAAAAATCAATTCCTGTTTTTTTAGTTAAACCGAATTTTTCGTAATAAGTATACATTTTTTCTAAACCTACACGCAAGGCTAAATCCATAAATACACAGTTACAGCTATTTTCAACCCCTTCCGCAAAGGTTTGGCTACCGTGTCCTAGCGATTTCCAGCATTTTATTTTCTTTCCGTCTACCACTCTTGATCCTGCGCAATAAAAGTTTTCATTTTCACTTACAACATTTTCTTCCAACGCTGCGGCTATTGTTATTATCTTAAATACCGAGCCTGTTTCGAAAACGTTGCTTATTGCAGAAAGTTTGCTCAGTTCAAAAAGTTTTGTTAAATCACTTCTATCGACGTTATTAAGGTCGAATCCCGGCGTTTGGGCTAACGCCGTCACACCCCCTGTTTGCATATTCATGATAAGGCAACTTGCAGATTTTGCATTAAACTTATGGTATGCGCTGCTTACCGCACTTTCAGCAAAACTTTGAATAGTTTTATCTATTGAAAGATTTACGTTAAATCCGTCTATTGATGGTAAATAATAAATTTTATCATTCAAGTCTCTTCCTACTATGTCCGTTTCGGTCAGTTGTTCTCCGTCAATTCCTTTTAAGTACTCATCGTAGTACAATTCAATTCCGGTTTGTCCCAAGGTATCAACATTACAAAATCCCAGCAATGCCGCTCCAAGATTTCCATAAGGATAATATCTGCTTATATCCTTAGAAAAATATACGCCCTCAACACCGCTTTGAATTATTTGGTTCATGCTTTCTTTTGTCAATTTTTTGCAAAGAGTAATCTCCGACTGTCCCTTTTTAGATAGCTTTTCCATCAATTTATCTTTCGGAATTGCCGTTGCTTCGCTTACTACCTCGGCAAGCCTATCTTTATCTTTTACGTTTACAGGTCTCACGTATAGAGTATAACTTGTTGCAGTTTTTGCCAATACATCGCCGTTTACATCAAATATTGTGCCTCTTTCAGCTTTTAGCGGAATATCTCTTGTCCATTGATCAAGGGCTTTAGCTTGCAATGTTGCCCCGTCTATTAACTGTACATAAATAAGTTTACCCACAACAACCAATAAAAAAAAGGCTACCACCAAACAAGTTGATAATAACCTTTTTTTGAAGTAAGTTTTTGATATCATTGATTAGCCTCCGACTATGTTACTAACCCAGTCGCATACTTTATCAAACCAATTTGTGTGCTCTTCTTCCTTTTTCTCGTATGGAGTCAACTCAACGGTAACCGGACCTTGTTCTGTCATAACAACGTTCAAGCCTTGTTCTGCAACCGAAAGATTGCTACCAGACGCCATAGCTACAGGGATATTTTTCTCGGGAAGAGATACCGAGTCGTTTTCCCAAGCAGTTCCCGGAACTGCAATAATTAAAGTAACTACAATTGCCAAAACCATAACGGCATACATTACCAATATAGAAGTTTTTTTGCGGTCAAACGTTTTTACGGTTTTTTCTTTTGGTTGTGAATACTCTCTTGAAATTTGTGGATTAAGGGATACTTGTCTATTAGAAACACCCTTATTTGCTACAATATCAGTATATCTGTTTGAATCCTCAAAATCGATCTCGGAGATAACTATTCCTTCACCCTCGGCTAAACAACCGTACAAATGAGCACGGTATTCTTCACTTGACTCCTTGGCAATAAAGTCATAATGCTTTTCATTGCAATTGACTTTTGTTAAAGATGAGCTTGTTTCAATATTTTGATTTTCAGTTTGTGCGCCTAAAGTCATCATAGTTTATTCACTCCTATCCGTAATTATGACCGATTAAATTTTCTTTTCCGCTATTCTTAACTTTGCACATTCGGATCTTGAATTCATATTCAATTCATCTTGTCCGGCCATTAATGGTTTCTTTGTTATTATTCTTATTGTGCTAACCTTTCCGCAAGTGCATACAGGCATCTTTGGTGGGCATACACAATCAAGTTCTTGATACTTGAATTGTTGTTTAACAATTCTGTCTTCGAGACTGTGAAACGTTATAACGCAAATCCTTCCGCCTTTTTTGAGTTTTCCAATTGCGTCTTGTACCGCTTCGCTCAATCCCGTCAACTCTCCGTTTACGTATATTCGCAACGCTTGGAATACTCTCATATATGGATTTGATCCCGAATATCTTGCTTTTACAGGAATCGCATTCCAAATAATTTCGGTCAAGTCGGTTGTCGTTTCAATAGGTTTATTGGCTCTCCTTGAACAAATAGCCCTTGCAATTTGCCTTGAAAATTTATCCTCGCCGTATTCAAAGAAGATTTTTGTAAGTTCATTTTCGCTATAAGTGTTTACGACTTCTTTTGCAGTCAATCGATCGTCTCTCGACATTCGCATATCTAAATCGCCTTCAAGCCTATAACTAAATCCCCTTTCTGCCGTATCAAGTTGATATGAGCTAACCCCTAAGTCCATCAAAACTCCATCAAGCGAAGGAAGTTCGCTTATCGCTTTCTTGAAATCAGAATGTATAAAGGTAACATTATTGAATTCTTTTAGTTTTTCTTTTGCAGCAGCCAAAGCGTCTTGATCTTTGTCTACTCCATATAGATGACCGCTTGTCAATCTCTTGAGAATTTCGATTGAGTGCCCTGCGCCACCTAAGGTCAAATCGGCATAAATACCATCGGGCTTAATTGCCAACCCGTCTATTACTTCATTGAGCATTACAGGTATGTGTTTAAATTCTGCCATAACTATTCAACCTTTGGATCTAATCTAGAGAAACCTACGTCTCTTTCACGTCTGCGTAAATACAATTCAGGAGACCAAATTTCCAAAACCGTATTGTTACCAACCAAAAGTATTTTATCTTTTAGGTTAGCGTAGTTGATAAGATTTTTAGGAATTCTATAACGCTTTTGATTATCACTTACAAAAGGCGCCATATCTGCGAAGAAATCTCTATAGTAGGAAACCATTCTAATTTCTTCTTCACTTCCGGTCCTTATCTCTTGATACTGTTTGGCAAGCTCTGATTTTTCTTCCAAAGCTTCTTGCGAGTATACCGCTAAGAAAGATCCCATTCCTTTACCTACATAAAGATTTTCTCCAAGTATCTCTTTAACAACTTGGGGTATACGAGTTCTGCCCTTTTCATCAAGGAAATATTCGTAATTACCTGTTAAAATTTTCATGTAAGCTCTAACCTCGTTTTGATTATACCACAATCGTCCACAAAAATCCACATTTAACCACAAAAAAACACTCAATTTACATTAAGATTTCTTAATAATCGGCAAAATGAGAATAATAATTTCCATTTTATATACATATTGTACTATTTTGTAGTAATTGTATAGTCCTATATGTAGGTTTTGTATATTTTAAGGTGGTCAATTTGGGGGTTGAGCGTGGACGAACAAAATTTTAACGGGATAAAATCGCCACATTAAGTTAAAAAATTAGTTTAAAAAATGTACTTTATTTGCTTTTGTCGCTTAAAGCGGGTAATCGGTGGTTGGCTGTGGACGAAAAAAGTCAATAGTTTTAGTTGAATATTTTTTTGTTATATTCTATAATATGGATAAGGTATTAATATGATTTACGCGATATCGGATTTACACATATCATTAAAAGGCGACAAGCCAATGAATATTTTTGGTTCTTCGTGGGATAACTATCTTCAAGAAATCAAAGCCGACTGGTTGAGTAAGGTATCTTATGACGATATCGTCCTTTTGTGTGGGGATTTAAGTTGGGCAAAAGATTTAGACGAAGCAATTTTTGATATGTCCTTTTTCACCTCCCTACCCGGCAGAAAAATCATAATTAAAGGCAATCACGAGTATTGGTGGACTAGTTATAGCAAAGTTAAGCTTGCACTACCTGAAAATGTATTTGCGATTCAAAACAATGCCCTATCCATGGAAAATTATGTTTTTTGTGGAACAAGAGGCTGGGATATTCCCATTGAAGAGACAACTGACGACAATAAAAAAATCTACAATAGAGAGCTTTTAAGACTAGAAATGTCGCTAAAAGAAGGGACTCAAATAAAAAAAGAAAATCAAGAAATAATTTTAATGACTCACTATCCGCCTTATTCGGAAGGGTATAAGCCATCCGCTTTTACCGATATAATAGAAAAATACGGCGTAAAAAAAGTTGTTTACGGTCACATACATTCGAAAAAGAGTCCGCATAAAAAATATTTTATTTTAAACGGCGTAGAATACTTCCTTACAAGTTGCGATATTGTTGACAACCAATTAATAAAAATTTCAGATTAAGCCTAGTTGATTAGGTTGTGGAAGTTCACCCAATATCATCATTTCAATCAAAGTGCGAATAATCAAAGTAGAGAAATATCAAAGTACGCAGTACCAATTGCTTATTACTTATTGCTAATTGTACATAGCACATTGCCTATTCTATCCTCAATTAAATAAGCGTATTTCGCTGTTTTATTTAGTTGAATGCACTTTTACACTTCCTTTTGCATATAATCAAGTATAACAATCAGGAGGTTAAAAGATGTCTTTTTCCAATAATATAAGACCGGATCGTATGCCCGGACCAATAAACGGAAATCCTGTACAAGGTCTTTGCGAAAAAGTATGTATACAAGCAACAAAGGTATTTGATGCCTGTATTCGTCAAGAAACTCTGGCAAATACTACAGTATCATTGATTTCCACCATTCCAACACAAGTCACAACACCATTCACTTTTATTAGCGCTACAAGTACAACCTCAAGGGGACAAATCAACAACCTTATAATTACACCTTTGACCGATAACGAACATTGTTCAAGACTGCAATTTGACGTGGATATACCTATAAGCGTTCTATTCACCGATGCAAACAGAACAAACGCTACGGGTACGGCTACACTTACTATTCCTAAAGATATTATATTACATATTCCCGAAGCCTCGGTCATTCCATATAGAATCGAAGCTGTCGTCAATGCCGTAAGCACTGTAGGAACATACGTTTCAGATGCAACGTTCAATTTGACTTTCTGCGTAACTGTAATTATCAAGGTCGTAACCGATGTCGAATTGCTCGTCCCCTCTTACGGCTATTGCTTTATACCGCCATGTCAAGAATTTCAAAATGAGGTTTGCGATGGATTTTTCGACCTACCGCTATTTCCTCAATAACAATAATAAAAAAGTGCCCTCAAAACGAGGGCATTTTTTTATTCGAATTTATTGTCGTTTGTAAGAATCTGCTCAATTCTATCCAATACTGCTTCTTTACCTGTTTTATTCAAGCACGAAACGGGAATTATATTTCCGGGAGCAACCTTTAAGCCGGCCGCCAAAACTCTAACGGCATTTGCAACTTTGCTTTTTGCAACCTTGTCTGACTTATTGGCTATTATCGTAAAGGGAATATTATAATGATAACAATAATTAATCATTTGAATATCATATGGAGAATCGGGAATTCTTATATCCGTTATGATAAACAAATGCTTGAGCATTATACTATTTTGTAAATATCCCTCGATTATATCTCCCCATTTAGTTTTTTCGTCTTTGGAAACTCTTGCAAAGCCATATCCCGGTAAATCGACAAGAAAAAATTCTCCGCTATTTACTTCAAAATAGTTGATCAATCTTGTTCTTCCGGGTGTTGACGAAGTTTTTGCGAGTTTGCCATTATCGGCTAAATAATTTATAAATGACGATTTTCCCGCATTACTCCTACCAACAACCGCGATTTCCGCACCTTGATTTAACAATGGACCGTTGGCTACTGAAGTTGTAAATACAATTTTATTAAGTTTCATCTACTATCATTTCCTTAAATACCTCGTCGATATTTTCAACAAAGGTATATTGAATTTTATCCTTTATGCTATCGGGCAATTTTTCGACGTCTTGTTCGTTAGCCTTTGGTAAGACGATTTTCTTGATACCCCTATTTATTGCGCCCATGGACTTTTCCTTAATGCCGCCAATAGCAAGAACTCTGCCGCTTAGGGTGATTTCACCTGTAAGCGCAATATCCGAGCGAATTTTCTTACCTGTATAGGCAGATAATATAACCGTAGCCAAAGCGATTCCTGCACTTGGACCGTCCTTGGGAACGGCACATTCAACGGCGTTTATATGCAAATCCTTTTGGAATAGGTTTGTATCTATTCCGTACTGTTCGGCACGGGATTTTACCAAAGTATAGGCTTGAGTTGCGCTTTCTTTCATAACGTCGCCTAACGAACCCGTAAGCTTTAACTCACCTTTACCAACACATAGTAAAGCCTCAATATCCATAGTTGTTCCACCATATTGAGTATAGGCAAGTCCTGTAATTACGCCAACCTCGTTTGGACGTGTATTTTCGTTTCTATGACTTCTTGCGCCTAACAGTTCTACCAATCTATTAGAAGTTACCACGTACTTTGTAACCTTTTTGTCGCCAAAGTTTGCTACGATTTTGCGACATATCTTAGCAATTTTTTGTTCAAGCCCACGAACGCCTGCTTCTAGAGTATAGTTTAGGATAATATCGTTAACCGCACTTTTCCTAAATATTACACTATCTTGCGATAATCCGTTCTCTTTTAATTGCTTTGGAATCAAATATCTAATTGCAATTTGCTCTTTTTCCTCGGTAGTATAACTACCCATTTCGATGAGCTCCATTCTATCCAACAGTGGTTTTGCAATTTGAGAAATATCGTTTGCCGTTGTTACAAACAACACGTCTGACAAATCAAACGGTATATCAAGGAAGTTATCTACAAATGCCTTGTTTTGCTCGGGATCTAAAACTTCAAGCAATGCGCTTGCGGGATCACCCTTATAGTCATTGCTAAGCTTATCGATTTCGTCCATCAAGAATACGGGATTCATCGTTCCCGCACTTTTTATTCCTTTTATAATTTTGCCGGGCATTGAGGCTAAATATGTACGTCTATGACCACGAATTTCAGCTTCGTCGTGCATACCACCTAAGCTGATTCTAACATACTTACGGTTAAGAGCACGGGCAATAGATTTTACTACGCTCGTTTTTCCTGTTCCGGGCGGTCCATAAAAACAAAGGATATTTCCCCTGTTGTGATTGACCAATCTGCGAACAGCCAATGCCTCAATTACTCTATCTTTTACACTCTCAATACCATAGTGATCTTCATTAAGAACTTTGCGTGCATTTTCAATGGAATTATTATCCTTGCTATACACACCCCATGGAAGTGAAGTAACCAATTCGACATAGTTGCGAGTAACGTAAGCCTCCGGAGAACCTGGCATTAAGGTTGATATCTTTGCGATTTCATTATATAGTTTTTCTTTAATCTCCTCCGGCATAGCGGAACTTTCAACTAATGAACGATATTCGTCTAACTCATCGTCGCCATTTAATTCTTTGTTGATAATCTTTAATTGAGTTCTTAGATAATATTCTTTTTGATCCTTATTAATGTCTTCATTAACTTTATCGATAATATCGTCGTCGATTCTCGATTCAAACTCTTTTTTCTTCAAGCCATCATATATGATTTTCACCGCGTCTAAAGTATTATCGCAAACAAATAGCTGCTCTTGACGTTCTCTATCAAAAAGCATTGAGTTACTGTTCACCCAGTCTTCAATACTATCGTCAGTCAATTGATTAACACCAACAAAAAAGGGCTTTAACGCTTCGACATCTTTCAATCCTAAAATTAATTCATTTACTTTGGTTACATAAGAGCTTTCCTCTGTAAAGTCATCATCTCTTTGAATCATTAAAGGAAGGGGGTCTACCTCGCAAAAATCAAAATCAAACAGTGTTTTACCACGAATAAAAGAGGTGATTTCAACCTTATTAATACCCTTACAACTAATGACAAAATTTTCCGATGTCTTTCTGTTGACTATTCTCAATTTTTCCACAAGTGTGCCGTAATACTTTCCGTTATGAAGAAAAATTCCACTAACAAAAAATGAGTTATCGGTAAAATATTGCCGATAAGACTCGTACAGCCTATCACCATAAAGATTAATATGCTTAAACGCATGTGAAAAAATTAGTTCGTCGTTATTTATAATTAAGTATTTTGTTGAACTATCACTCATTACCATCCTCACTGTATATAACTATCGGGGCAACGCCTTTTTCTACAACATCCTTTGTTATGACGACTTTTTGAACCTTGTCGTTACTGGGAATTTCGTAGCTTATGTCGAGCATAATGCTTTCCAAAATGCTTCTCAAGCCTCTTGCACCCGTTTTTAAGGTGTTTGCTTTAACGGCAATTGCTCTAATAGCCTCGTTATCAAACACCAAATCCACGTTATCATATTTAAACATCTTGACATATTGCTTGATAATTGCATTTTTAGGTTGAGTCAAGATACTAATTAGAGTCTCTTCTTCTAAGTTATTTAAACCCGCAATTATTGGTATTCTGCCTACAAACTCAGGGATTAAACCAAACTTAATTAAATCGTTAGGTTGAATATCCTTGATAAGTTCGGAATAGTTCTTATCACTTGCGTCGGGAAGTGACGCACCAAAACCAACGCTACCCTCGGATTTTCTTTGATTGATTATCTTTTCCAATCCAACAAATGCTCCGCCGAAAATAAACAAAATGTTTGTTGTGTCTATTTGCAAAAATGCTTGCTCCGGATGTTTTCTACCGCCTTGTGGTGGAACATTGGCAACTGTACTTTCAATAATTTTCAATAAAGCCTGTTGAACACCCTCGCCACTTACGTCTCTTGTTATTGAAACATTTTCGGTTTTTCGCGCGATTTTATCAATTTCATCAATATAGATAATACCTCTTTGAGCCTTTTCAATATCAAAATTTGCGTTTTGAATAAGTTTCAAAAGAATATTCTCAACATCTTCGCCAACGTAACCTGCTTCTGTCAAGGTTGTTGCGTCAGCAACGGCAAAAGGCACGTTCAATATACGTGCAAGTGTTTTAGCAAGCAAAGTTTTACCGCTTCCCGTGGGACCCAACAGTAAAACGTTACTTTTTTCAAGCTCGACCTCATCCTTCGGCATATTCGAGCTTATACGCTTATAATGGTTATATACGGCGACTGAAATAATCTTTTTTGCTTCGTCTTGTCCAACAATATAATCGTCAAGACGCTCCTTGATTTGCCTAGGAGTCAACAATTTTTGAGTCGGAGCATTATCTATTGAGACATCGTATTCGTCCAACATTTTTTTACACTTGTTGGCGCATGTTTTGCAGATATAACTGTTTTTAACTCCTGCTACCAATCTACCGACTTCTTCTTCGCTTTTACCACAAAATGAACAAATAAATTCTTTCTTTTTTTCTGACATAACTATTATTAAGTCACTCCGATAGAAAAATATCGGAGTGATTCTCTTGGTTCTATATTTATTTTTAATTTGATAAGATTATTCTCTATTTGTATAAATCTTATCTATAATACCATATTCAAGCGCTTCCTCAGCTGATAGGAAATTATCTCTTTCGGTGTCAGCCGTTACTTGCTCAAAGGTTTTCCCTGTATACTCTGCCAAAAGTCTATTCAGCTTTTCTTTAAGTCTTAACGTATGACGAGTATGGATTTCTAAATCGGTTGCTTGACCGCTGTAACCAGACAACACTTGATGAATCATTATTTCGCTATTTTTCAAAGAATATCTCTTGCCCTTTGTACCGCTTGCCAATAAGAACGCACCCATTGAAGCGGCTTGACCAATGCAAATTGTAACGACGTCACAATTGATATAACGCATTGTATCGTGAATAGCTAATCCCGCAGTAACCTCGCCACCCGGACTGTTAATATATAGGAAAATATCCTTCGTAGAATCCTTGCTCTCTAAATATAGAAGCTGCGCAACAACCAATTCGGAGATTGCTGTATCAATTTCGCCCGAAAGGAAAATAATGCGGTCGTCAAGAAGTCTTGACATGATATCCCCTGCGAAATCACCATTTCCTCCTCTAACGTTGGGCAAAAATCTTGCCATTTTATCGTTTCTATTCTCCATAGAGTCCTCCCTTAATTATTATAGACTTATTTTTTAAATCTTTCGCTAAAAAATATATAGGGTTTACGAGTATTTTGTCGTATGAAGTAGTATTACTTGTCGTAAACTAGGTTATTAACTTGTTGTAACAAAGCAAGAAGCTTGTCGGACAAAATTTGGTTGATGATATAATCAAATTCGTCATTCTTCATTTCTTTCTTGTAATCGTCAACTTCTTTTCCTGCTTTTGCTGCATTTTCTTGAATAACCTTTTCTACGTCTTCGGTTTCACATTTGATGCCTTCTCTTTCGATAATAGCGGATAAAACCATATTTTTCTTTTCGCTTGCACGAGCACGCTCTTTATAATCTGCTAAGAGATTTTCTTTGGTTAAACCTGTATAAGTTGCATATTGTTCAAAAGTAAGACCTGCTTTTTTGAGTTGACTTTCCATATTTTCCATTTGACTTTCAGCAGCTTCGACTATAGTTTTTTCGGGAACTTCATACTCTGTTGCAGAAAGGATTGCTTCAACAATAGCATTGTTATTCATGTTGACAACTTGTTTATGTCCTTCTTCCTTTGCTTTTGCTTCATAATCAGCCTTTAACTCGTCTAGTGTGTCGAATTCGCTAACGTCTTTTGCAAATTCATCATCTAATTCGGGCATATTCATTACTTTGATTCCATTAAGAGTTACTGTGAATACAGCAGCTTTTCCTGCTAATTCTTCGTGATAATCCTCAGGGAAAGTTACGTTGATATCCTTTGTTTCACCCTTGTTCATACCAACAAGTTGAGATTCAAAGCCGGGGATAAAAGTGTTAGATCCAATTACGAGATCGTAGCCCTTCGCTTCACCACCAGCAAATGGAACGTCATCAACCTTGCCCAAGTAATCGATATTAGCTGTATCGCCATCTTGTAACGGACGGTCGTCAACTTCGGTATAGCTACCTGCTTGTTTGCGAGCGTCTTGCAATTTCTTTTCTGCAAGCTCTTTAACGTACTTATCTTCGTCATAGCAATGAATTTCCATACCTTTGTAATTGATTTCGCCAACTTCGGGGAAAACTGTAATGATATAAGCGAATTCAATTGTGTTTTCGGTGATGCCTCTAACCTCAACATCAGGAGATGCAGCCATATTAACCTTTAACAAAACAGGTCTATACATTACACGATAAACTGCGTCAATAGCTTGATCTACTGCGCCCTCGATAAATACGTGGTCTCCATAGTAAGCCTTGATAGCGTGCATTGTAGCTTTGCCTTTGCGGAAACCGGGAATGGAATATTTGTTCTTGTTAGCATAATATGATTCACGCTCAAAAGCTAGGAATAAATCTCCTTCAACCTTAATCACAAACTTCTTTGTGAATTTATCAACGTCTTCTACGGTATATGAAAAATCAAATTCTTGTCCTCTAACTGTTACTACGGGCTTAAATTCGTTGTTTTCAACTTCATCAACTACATTGTTTTCAACTTCGTTACTCATTTTTGTCCTCCGATAATTATAATGCATTTATGCATACTTTTGTTTATATTATGATTATATAGTTTAGCATAATTAAATCATTTTGACAACATTTATTTTATAGTTATTTTTAAAATATTTATTTTTCATAAAATTTGCTCTAAAATGTAAAAGAATTAAAATTACTTGAAAAATATATTGCTATACGATATAATAAGACTATGCCAAACGATATGTACACTCTAAAAGCATTATCTGACGAGCTATCTGCTCTTACCGTTGGTGGAAGAATTGAAAAAATCAACCAACCCGAAAAAGATGAGTTTGTCTTTTATATCCATAATTGTAAAAACTACATTATGGTCGTTTCAGTCAATCCGAATTGTCCAAGAATACACATAACAAATGAAAAAAAGGATAATCCATATGTCGCCCCGTCCTTTTTAATGTTATTAAGAAAAAAACTTTGTGGCTCGAGAATAGAAAGTTTTTCGGTTGTCGGCTTTGATAGAATTATCAAAATAGACTTTAAAGGTAGAAACGAAATGGCTGACGAGGTTTCAAACACTTTATACGTCGAATTGTTAGGTAGATATAGCAATGTCATACTTGTAGATGATAAAGGCACGATAACCGAAGCCCTACGCCATATCTATCCCGAAAATTCGTTAAGGTGCGTATTGCCAAAGGTAAAATACGAGTTACCACCAAATGAAAAACTATCGCCATTAGAAACCGAACAAATAAAAAATGCCTTATTATCCGACGATAAAAATGAGCTTGCAAAAAAGATTATTTCTAACGTTTCGGGTTTTTCGCTGATAACAGCAAGAGAACTTTGTTTCAACCTCGGTTTAGATTACGAATCAAAAACTATTACTCAGACGAACGCCGAAGAGTTGTCAAATGCAATTACCGAATTGTATAACGTAACTTCGCAAAGCTATTATCGCCCATGCTACACATTTGACAAAGGCGGAGAAGACTTTTTTGTATTTCATTATAAACATTTAATTCATAACTATGTTGATACGCCAACGCTAAACGAAGCGGTGAAAGTATGTTCGTTGGAAAGAGATAGGAAAACTCGCCTATTTTCCGAAAGTAAAGCCGTTGCAAATGCGATAAAAAATTCAATTAAAAAGAATGAAAAAGCATTGTCAATCGCAAAACAAAAAGTAATTGACAGCCAAGAAGCGGAAAAATTAAGAATATATGGCGAAATATTGATAAATAATCTATACAAAATCAAAAAAGGAACAAGCAAGGTTGAGTTATACAATTATTATGACGATACAAGTATCGTTATAGCCTTAGACCCACTTTTAACCCCCGAACAAAATGCGCAAAGCTATTTTAAAAAGTATTCAAAAGCTAAGCGAACATTAGCAGTTGCCACTAAGCAAGTTGACGAGCTACAAATAAAACTCGACTATCTCTATTCACTCAAAGCATACCTAGAATTATGTACACTCCCTCAAGAAATTCAAGGAATTAAAGAGGAAGCCATAAGAGAAGGAATATTAGAGGATAAAACTAACAATAGTAAAACGAATAGAAACAAAAAATCAACTGCCCTACCACCAAAAGAGTATTTATTCAAAGATTATAAAATAATACGCGGTAGAAACAATATCGATAACGAAAAAATAACCTTTCATATAGCAAACGACAACGACTTATGGCTACACGTGAAAGATTTTCACGGTTCACACGTTATAATTAAGTCGGAAAACAAAGCATTTACAAACGAAGTTATTCAGATTGCCGCAGAAATAGCAGGCTATTATTCCGAAGGTGTTCAAAGTTTTAAACTCGCCATTGACTATACCGAATGTAAGTTCGTCAAAAAAAATCCATCGGGAGCAAAAGGCGCTGTTACCTATACAAATTATAAAACTGCGTTCATAACTCCAAACCCACATACTGAATTAGAAATAAACAAATAGAATAACAATAATTGTCATTTCTCGACTACGCTCGGGATGACGAACAAGGATTAGATCCTTCGACGTTGCTCAGGATGACATTAGACTAAAATCTATTGCATTTTATTCTAATGTGCAATTGAAATTACGACTGTATAGGTGCTTTGCAATTAGTCGGTGCTTTTGTATAGAGATCCCTCGACTACGCTCGGGATGATGGTATACACATTAAAAAAAATCACGCTTACCCTCTATTTTTTGCAAGCGTGATTTTTTATTTATTTACAATAATTTATTCTAAATTATCATCTTCGTTTGTTTCCAAACTTGCGTTTTCTTCTACTACTTCGCTAGCAGCTTCTGCATTATTATCAATATTTTCAACTGAAGCATCGCTTACTGTTTCAATATTTTCATCAAATTCAATAGTTTCGACACTTTCATCCACTTCAACGCCCTCGACCTCCAAAGCGTGACGTCTTTCATTCAAAATATCTAATATTCTTGCATGCTCTTTATCGTCAAGCGCATATTTCCAAGTTGGAATAACTGTCAATATACAACCAATTGCAGGGGGTATAGAAACTATTAGGAATAGTACCATCATAAATGAAGCATATTCAAGAGATAATCTTGGAGTGCCGCCTGCTGTGATAAATGCGTTAATCTCCGCAACACGAGAATCCGAGAATTTTACTATCGTATATGCGATACCGCAGATAATTGTTGCAAGCCCTGTTTGTAATTTTACAAGGAACGTTTGACCTGAGAAAAACAAAGCGTCGGGTCTTCTATTATTCTTATACTCTTCATAGTCAACGCAATCTGCAATCATTGTTGATTGCAAAACGGTTGTTGCACCTTGACCAATACCGACAATAGTGAACAATACAAAACAGAGTACGACCCAAACAGCATTTGTTAAATGGTGAGGAGAAATTAGGTATGCAACGAATATCAGCAAATACGGTATTACACTTATAAGGTTTGCACCATTGTAAATAGTTTTTTTAGATAGTTTCTTATTAAGAACAGGAACAATGCCCATTCCCGTAAACATACCGATAAACACGCCGCCACCCAACAAAAGCAAATATACAAATGCCAATATCGGATCTTTACTAGCAAAGTAATAGCTGACAAGCGTCATTGCAACGATATTAATGATACTCTTCGTACTTCCCAATACGCCGGAAATCAATAATTGCATATAAGGCTTGTTGTGGAAAATAATTCCGATATTATCTTTTAACGAGGTTTTTTCGGTTGGCGCAATTCTTTCTTTAACCTTAAAGCCTGTTACTTGGAACATCGCCGTACCGATAATCGAAAGAATGATTACAACAACTAAAAATCCGTATTTTTCACCTTGTGGCGCTGAAATGCCGAACTTAGATGAAAACATATTGCCTAAACCCAATGACATTGATTGCATTGAAAGCATTATTACACCGCCGGCAATGGCAGCAACGACTCTTGCTAAGGTCAAAAGTTTTTCTCTATCTTTTGCAGACTCTGTCATAAGAGACGTGACACCCCATAGAGGAATATCGCCTACCGTATATAACATACCCCAACCGATATACGTAAACGCCGTCCAAATCGTAATACCCACATCAAGCGCCTTACTTCCGTCGCCATAAAAGCCGAAACTTACGTAACACAATATTGTTATAATCATTATCGGAATAGGTATTATTTTGAGATACGGAACACATTTACCATATTTAGATCTTGTTCTATCTACAAGAGTACCCATAATAGGGTCGTTACAAGCGTCGAAGATTCTTGCAATGGTAAAGATTACACTAACGGTCATTGCAGGTATTAGCACTGTAAATTGCAAGAAATACATAATACAAGCATTTACAATATTATACATTATATTTTGTCCTGCTAACCCTATCAAGTACCAATTCCTTTCACTCTTGGTATAAGTTTTCAAAGCAGTAACATTCGATGGTTTATTGTCAATTACTTCATTAGTCATAGCCTTCTCCTTACGCCTTTGCTCCTACGCACTCATTGGAAACATACTCTTTCCAATACTTATACGAGTTGTTACGGGTTTCCTTTCTTTTAGCCTCTAACGCATCAAGGCTAAATAATTCAATATTTTTAACCTTTATTGAAAGATTGGGAATAATATAATATTGATCGTCGTTACTTGCCTTGTTATTGACCATATAGAAACACTTGTCACCAACCTCAGGTACACCGTCATAATTAATAACAACGTTTTTGAGATTGCCACATTCACGGAAAGTGTAAGCGCCTAAACTATTGCACTTTTCTGGTAATTCAATATTTGAAAGTTCCGAACATCCATAAAAAGCAAAATCACTTATTTTTTCAAGCGTATCGGGGAAAGTAACATTGGTTAGTTTTCTGCAAAGGTAGAAGCACATGTTTGGAATAACCTTGATATTGGCTTCAATCTTAACGGTTTTTAAAATATTATTGTCATCATATACGCCGTCAAATTTTTTGTTTTCTTTGCCATCATTAATGACAACAAATAGTTTTTCACCAAACGTGGAAACGGTGTGACTATCAATAGCCGACGGAATAACCATATTTTCAGTCATTTCATTGATTGAAACAAGGGTTATAGTATCGTCATCATTGATAACGTATTCCCATTTGCCGTCTTCGCTCGTAATTGTCTCAACCGTATCATTACAGCCGACAAAAGCAAAGGTTGAAAGCAATAGAACAATCACTAATAAAAAACATAACGATTTTTTCATAACTACTCCTTATAGCTCTTTTGCTTTTCTTTTATACATTTCACTGTCTACGCAGTGCATTAAGCCCTCTTCATAGGTTATTTGCCCGGCTCTATATAGATTTGCTAACGCATCATCCATAAGTTGCATACCCATTCCACTTGTCGTCGAAATTGTATTATTCATCTGGTGCGTTTTTCCCTCACGAATCAACGAATTGATAGCGGGGTGTTGAAGCATTATTTCCAATGCGGCAACTCTTCCCGAACCATCAGCTTTAACTAATAACTGTTGAGAAATTACGCCTTGCAAGACGTTTGCAAGTTGAGTTCTAATTTGTTGCTGTTGATAAGCAGGAAATACGTCTACAATACGGTCAACGGTAGCGGCTGCGCCGATAGTATGCAATGTTGACATAACCAAGTGACCTGTTTCGGCTGCGGTTAATGCCGTTTGAATGGTTTCCAAATCACGCATTTCGCCTACTTGAATAACGTCGGGGTCTTGTCTTAGCGCTGCACGCAAAGCGTTGGCAAAGGAGATTGTATCTTGTCCCAATTCTCTTTGGTTGACAATGCATTTTTTGTGGTTGTGATAATATTCGATAGGATCTTCAAGCGTAATAATATGTGCGCTTCTTTCGCTATTGATTTTATCTATCATACTTGCCAAAGTAGTAGATTTACCACTTCCTGTCGGACCTGTAACCAAAATCAAGCCTCTTTGCTTGTAGCATAGTTTTTCAACAGTATCGGGAAGTCCCAATTCTCTAAAAGACATAATCCTATTATTGATTGTACGCAATACCGTTGCATAACAACCTTTTTGTGAAAAAGCGTTAACACGGAAACGATTACCACCTAATGATATTGAACAGTCAACTTCGCCGACTTTGTTCAATTTATTGAATTGATCAGGGGAAAGAATTTCTTTTACCAATCTCTCTGTGTCTTGAGCGTCTAATATCTCTTGACCATATCTTTTGAATGTGCCGTTTATTCTAAGCATAGGCGGAAGTCCTACAGTAACGTGTAAGTCCGAAGCTTTGTTTTGAATGCTTGCAGTAAGCAGGTTTTTCATATTATAGCTGAACATCTGATTATCTCCGTTTATAAAATATATATATCATTATATCATACTGTTATATTATTTTCAATACCACTTTTTTATTTTTATTTATATAATTTAGTCATCACCAAGCTTTGTTCAAAGAAACTAATGCCTGTCCGTCATTTCAGGGATAGTCGAGAGTGAATGTCATCGCTGCTGTTATTCCGAGAAACTTTGAGGGACGTCAAGCACCGACTCCTTGAAAAACACACGAACGCTCTTATTGCGATATAAAAAAATGCCATTTATAAACTATGGTACATACAATAAAAATAGATGGAAAAGTAATACACTATAAATCTACCTGTGCATAATTGCATATTGCACATTCTCGTCTACTGACAATTAATAAGGAATAATATAAAAAGCGAGTAGTTATTTTATCAATAACTACTCGCAAAAAAGTTTATTTATGAACTACTATTTGTTCATTCCTTCTTCAATAGCAACTGCCAAAGCAACGGTAGCGCCAACCATCGGGTTGTTACCCATACCAATTAAGCCCATCATTTCAACGTGAGCAGGAACTGAAGATGAACCGGCAAATTGAGCGTCGGAGTGCATTCTGCCCATAGTATCTGTCATACCATATGAAGCAGGACCTGCAGCCATGTTATCTGGGTGCAAAGTACGGCCTGTACCACCACCGGAAGCAACTGAGAAATACTTTTTGCCATGATCGATAGCCCATTTCTTATATGTGCCTGCAACAGGGTGTTGGAATCTTGTCGGGTTAGTTGAGTTACCTGTAATAGAAACATCAACGCCCTCGGATCTCATTATTGCAACGCCTTCGTTTACGTCATATGCACCATAGCAACGAACCTTTGCCTTTTCGCCGTCAGAGAATGGAATCTCTTGAACAACTGTCAAAGTATCGGTGTATTGATCGTATTTTGTGTCTACGAATGTAAATCCGTTGATACGGCTGATGATGTATGCAGCGTCCTTGCCCAAGCCGTTCAAAATAACTCTTAGCGGTGATTTACGAACCTTGTTAGCTGTACGTGCAATACCGATTGCACCTTCTGCAGCTGCGAATGATTCATGACCTGCTAAAAATGCGAAACAACTTGTTTCTTCTCTCAATAACATTGCGCCCAAATTACCATGTCCCAAACCAACCTTTCTTTGATCTGCAACAGAACCGGGAACGCAGAATGCTTGCAAGCCGATACCGATAGCTTCAGCAGCGTCAGCAGCCTTTACACAACCCTTTTTGATAGCGATAGCGCAACCGATTGTGTATGCCCAAACAGCATTTTCAAAAGCGATGGGTTGAACTCCTTTAACGGTTGCTTCAACGTCAACGTTTTTTGATAAACAAAGATTTCTTGCTTCTTCTAAATCCTTGATTCCGTACTCTTTGAGAGCTTCGTTAATCTTATCTATTCTTCTTTCATAACCTTCAAAAGTAATAGCCATATTCATTCCCCCTACTCTTTACGTGGATTGATGTACTTAACGGCTTCATTGTATCTGCCGTACGTACTTGTACATTTAGCGAGAGCTGTAGCAGGATCTACGCCCTTTTGAGTAATCATTTCCATCATTACGCCTAATTTAACGAATTCATAACCAATTACTTCGTCATTAGCGTCAAGTGCCATCTTTGTGATATAGCCTTCTGCCATTTCCAAATAGCGAACACCCTTTGCTTGAGTTGAATACATTGTACCAACTTGGCTACGAATACCCTTACCGAGATCTTCCTTACCTGCGCCGATTGGCAAACCATCCTCAGAGAAAGCAGATTGTGTACGACCGTAAGCAATTTGTAGGAATAATTCTCTCATTGCTGTGTTGATAGCGTCGCAAACCAAGTCTGTATTTAGTGCTTCTAATAGCGTCTTGCCGGGTAAAATTTCTGCTGCCATAGCTGCAGAGTGAGTCATACCGGAACAACCGAGAGTTTCAACAAGCGCTTCACGAATAATACCGTTTTTTACGTTTAATGTCAACTTACAAGCACCTTGTTGAGGAGCACACCAACCCACACCGTGCGTTAATCCACTGATGTCGGCAATTTCTTTGCTTTGAATCCATTTTCCTTCCTCAGGAATTGGAGATGCGCCGCGACTGGTTCCTTGCTTAACGCAAGCCATTTCTTGAACGTCTTTTGAATATTGCATGAATAAATCCCTCCATAAAAGATTTCTTTGCTATTATAGCATAGTTTATAGATATGTACAATTATTTTTTTTAAAAATATAGATTATTTTTATATCAAATTGTAAATAATCCATATTAGAAAAATGGATTTTTAGCGATTAATACATAATGTTACTTTTAAACATATACTGTATTATAAGCAATAAGGGGAAATATTATGGTAAAAAGAGGAGAATTATACTACGCCGATCTTAGTCCCGTGGTGGGGAGCGAACAAGGCGGAGTGCGCCCTGTGCTAATTGTACAAAACGACATAGGAAATAAATACTCGCCTACGATTATTGCCGCAGCAATAACAAGTAAGCAAACAAAGGCAAAGCTACCAACTCATATTGAACTAACGGCAGGTAAATACGGATTACCTGTTGATTCGGTAGTTTTGTTAGAGCAAATACGAACGCTCGACAAAAAGCGACTTAAAGAAAAAATTGGTGAATTATCATTAGATGAAATGAACAAAGTCAATGACGGTTTACTAATAAGCTTAGGCTTTTATACTACTTAAAAATTAAGCGGGATAAGTTTAATACTTATACCGCTTTTCAATGTTCAGTATTCAATGAGTGTCATTCTGAAAGCGTAGTCGGGGAATCTCAAAAACGGGGTTCTAAATTCATTTTGAGAATAAAACCTATATATATCCAATTTTGTAATTTCTTAAATCAAGTCGTTACATATGATAGAGATTTCTCCACTTCGTGCATTCGCACTTCGGTCGAAATGACATTATGATAACTCATTGCACAATATCAAAGAATTAGATTCATCTACTTCGTTGCACAACGCTTGAGAATGACATTATGTGTCATTCTGACGATTGCTATGCTCAAAATGACAATTTGATTATTTTTTAAGTTGTTTCAATCTTTGCTTTGCCGAAGCGTTGCCAAGTTTTGCAGATTTTCTATATAGTTTTAAAGCCTCTTGCTCATTTGCCTCAATCCCGTAGCCCTGTTCATAGCAAATTGCCAAATTATACATCGCGCTAGCGTCCCCTCTATCGCTTGCCTTTTTAAACCAAGCATAAGCGTTTGCATAATCTTGTTTAACACCTGTTCCGCTTACATAATACCAAGCAACGTCATTTATTGCGTCCAAAATGTCATGTTCAGCAGCTTTTAAAGCCCACTTAAAAGCGTTTTTTGGATTCTTTTCCACGCCAAAACCGTGCTTATAACAAATGCTAATTTTGTATTCAGCATTAACGTTCCCTAAATCTGCCGCTTTCTTATAATACTTGTACGCCAAGAGCGGATCTTTTACACAACCAAAACCTTTGAAATAACATTGTGCTAAATAAAATATTGCATTTGTGTTGCCCGACTTTACTGCCAATGAATAGTACTTAAACGCTTCCTCGGGATTAACAGGAGAACCTAAGCCATATTCCATACAAATAGCATAATAGAAATATGCTAAATTATCCTTTCTTTGACAAGCGTTTCTAAAATGAATACAAGCTTTGTCATAATCTTTTGCATTATAGCAACGTATTCCGTCCTCAAGCGCTGTATCAGATATTTTTGTCTTTGGAGTTTTTTCTTTATTTGCAAGATATTCTTCTATTCTCTCGATATCTTTTTCAGCAATCAATAGACCTGCTTCAAAAGCTTTTTTGTACCAAGACAAAGCATTCTTCGGATTTTTTACAAGACAGATACCGTTATCCCAGCAATATCCATACACAAACATTGCTTCGGGAATTTCTAGTTTGGATTGCTCTTTTATAAGCTCCATTGCCTTTTTTCTATCGTCTTGACTGTCAGAGTTTAGTCGTTTTCTTGCCGTTGCCAAACGGATATTGTTTGATAAATCTAATTGATCAATCGACGTAACTTGTTTTTCTTCTTCCTTAACCTCTTCGTCCTTTTGCGGCTCGTTTGATTCGGTTTTTTCCAAAGTATCAGCTTCAATTTCTACACTTTCTACTTCGGCTTCGTCAACACTCGTATTTTCGGTTGAATCATCTCCAACCGTTCTTTCGCTCTCCTCTTGTGAGATTTCAACATTTTGCTCGTTGCTTTCCGCTACAAATTCGTTATCAAATTCTACACCATCATTTTGAGCACTTTCGCCATTTTCTTCTGTATTTTCAGCCACATCTATATCTAATTCGTCAACGTCCAATATAGAATTATCTTCTTCTCTTTGCTCGTCTATGTTCGTTGAATCGTCCGCAACATTTTTGGATTGAATGTCGTTTTCCTCATCCAAAGAGCCTATATTATAAACATCGGTATCATCATTTAAATCATCATTTGAGATTTGAGTATTTTCGGGAATTTCTTCGGTTAAATTATCTGTTGATACGTCGAAACCGACAATATCAATATCCAATTCGGTGTCGTCAATAAGCGTTTTTTCTTTTTGTACGTCTTCGATTGTAATTGTATCTGCGACTTCTTCATTAACAGGCTCATCAACTACGTCAAACTCGTCAATATCTACGATATCACTGGTTTCGTTTTGATTAATATCGTCATTTTCAACCTTTTCAACAAATTCATCCTCTTCCACTGCTGCCGATTCGTCAACAACATTCTCGGGGATTGGTGCGGTTTCAACATTTGTAAGATCAATATCATTTTGATTTTCCGAGTTACCTTCCAAGATTTCGTCGCTTTGTGTTTGGCTATCGTCAGCAGGCACATCTTCAGTAGAAGTATTCTTTTCTAAATCTTCTACTTCGTCAACACTTTCAACCATTTCATCTACGTTGCTTTCTTGCGTTTCATTTTCGGCAACATGTAAAACGTTGGTATCCTTTTCGTTACTTAAAACAACGTTTATTGATTGATTATCCAATATCAAATCGTCTTCGTCAACTTTTGTTATAATATCATTAGCGGATACTACATTAGCTGACGGAATATCGTCAACTACTTCAGTTAATTCGTTTGTATCGTCGGTGTCCACCACTTCAACCGATTTTTTATTCTCTATTACACTGTTTTCATCTGCAACAGTCTTTTCTTCTTCAATTATCTCGATTTTTTCTAAACTATCCGATACATCCGCAATGCTTTCAGGTAAAGGTGCCGTTTCAACGTTTGTTAAATCAATGTCATTTTGAACTTCTACGTTACTTTCCGAAGTGTTTTCATTAGTAACAATTTCTTCTATTTCTTCTACTTCGTCAATAATTTCGGATACCTCGTCCTCACTGTTTTCGCTTGATTCGGAATCTTCAACGACATCAATATCTTCTCCATGGGCGACATTGTCATCAATAACGTTTTCATTTTGTTCATTAGTTAATAAAGTATCTTCTTTTTCGGCATCTGCAACAACGTTTAACGATTGATTATCCAAAACCATATCGTCTTCATCAACGTGTGTAATAATGTCATTTGCAGATACTACATTTTGAGCTGGAATTTCATCAACAATTTCGTCGTCGAGAATTTCGTCTTCAAGCGAAACATTTTGATTTGACTTTAATTCTTCTTGTGGAACGTCTGCTATATCATCGACAATATCCAATTCGTCAAGAGAATTAATCGAATTAAACGAGGTTAAGTCTTCATTGCTATCAACTACGTCGTCAACTTCAATTTGGGGTTGGTCAACTGAATCCATGGTTTTAGGCGCATAAAGTTTATCGAAATAATCCTTAATATAATCGACCATCACAAGAGCGGAAGCGTAGAAAGTTTTATCATTTTTCATTGCTTCTCTTGAAAACTCTTGATATCTCAAATTTTCAATATTAGGCTTTGTTTGAGCGCCCAATTTATCGGTAACTCTAACGCCGTCAGCATTTAAAATGACCTTGATTGAACACAAAAAAGAATTCCACTTTGCCAAAACCATATAATCTTTGTGGGTTTGATATAGTGATGAAGAAACGAAAAGAGACTTGTCAAAATTCCCTGCCAATCTATATGAAATCATTTCATTGATTTTATCAAATTTCTTGTCTTTAAGAACCTTAGATTTATAGTTCATTCCACAGCAAGGACAGGTGTAGTTGCCCTTTTTATCCGGAGATATTTTACTATTACATACGTGACAATAAATATCATCAAAACTTTTTGCCATAATTACCTCATTTATTATTTCATTATTATAAACTTTTAATATTATAAAACACAAATTTATTTTTTGCAATTTA
>CALYRM010000006.1 GCA_945482995.1 uncultured Clostridia bacterium
GTATCAAGCCGTATTTACACCGAGTGAAGCATATTCGAGATATAAGAGCGCTTATGTTTATATCGTAGTTAACACAGTTGCTGCAAATATCGACGCTAATAATTCGGTTTTACCTATGGTAAGCAAAAAGATTGAAACGGGCGAAACTCTTAAAGATTCGGATATCGACGCAACTCTTGCTCGTATGCTTATCGCAGGTTACATTGACGAAGAGGGTAATCATATTGCTATTGACGGTAGATTCACTTGGACTTATGCAGGCGTCGTAACTCCAACTAAAATGAATTACGAAGTTGCATTTATTCCGAATAACCAAAACTTGGTTAACGTGTTCAATTTTGAGTTGACCGTTTCTATCGTTTCGGAATCTTCTTGCTTTGTATTTGAATTTGACGACGAAGCGCTAACCGCGAAAATAATCGGTATGAGCGCACACACCGACTGTATCGGCGGACATAGCAACTTGGTTATCAACGATACGGTTAAGCACAACGATAAACTTTACACTATCACGGCGATAGATTATAACATCACCGAGGGAAAGGGCGCTTTTGAGGGCTTGCAAGTAATCAGATCGATTGAACTTCCTTCAACCTTGACTTACATTGGCGCAAATTCATTTTTGGGTTGTTCATCGCTTAGCGAAATAACAATTCCAACCGAAGTTACATATATCGGCAACTACGCTTTCGACGGTTGTACCAATTTATCGGTGGTAAACAATCTTAGCGACAAAATCACAACGATAGGCGAGTTTGCTTTCCGCAACTGCGTATCTTTGACAAAACTTGCTTTGCCTAACTCATTGACTGAATTGGGTCGCGGCGTATTTGTAAACTGCGGTTCTTTGACCGATTTAACAATGGCAGGCAACGTCAACTACTCTTTAAGAGACGGCGTAATTTATCAAGCAAGCGAGGGCGCAAGCGGACAACAATATATTCTTCATACGTATCTAGCTGTAAACGGCGTTGCAAGCTTCAAGATTCCGTCCAACGTTTGGGCTATCGGCGACTATGCGTTTGCATATAACGACAATATCTTGCAACAAGTAATTTGTAATTCTGTATATAGAATAGGTGAAAACGCTTTCGAGGGCTGTACCTATTTGAAGTATCTCTACGTTTTGAATGAAAATAGCTTTGACGGCTCGACTTGGCTTTCCGCATTGAGAGATATCAACGCACAAGGAATTACGGTATTTGCAGAATCCCAAGACGGCAAATTGAGTTTGGCTTGTCAAGAGTTAGGACACAACTTTAAACTTTGGACAGCCGATAACTATTTGAACTTTACTTATGACGATTCTACAATGAGAGCTGAAGTCAACGGCTTTAAGTCGGATTTGGCCGAGGAATCATTAGTGGCTATCACGTCGTTGGTTGTTCCCGCTACCGTAAAGGTTGGCGAAAAGACATACACGGTAACTGCAATCGGCGGTTTCGGTAGCAACAACACAATCACACAGTTGGTTGTACCCGAAACAGTTGAAACCGTTAGGACAAACGCATTCTTGAGTTGTAACAATTTGGAAGAATTGGTATTATTTGAAGGCTTGATGAATATCGAAGCATACGCTTTTGGTAATACGGCAATCAAGTCGTTGTTCATTCCGTCAACCGTTACTAATATCGGAAATTATGCTTTTTATAGAAATGCTAAACTTATAGGCGTAACCTTCGCCGGCGACTGCGTTCTTGGCAACGAAGTGTTTAGCGATTGTAACGAAAATCTCTTGGTTTACGGTCCCGAAGTTGTAGGTTCGGGCTATTCAATGCTTTACTACTACTTCAATGACGAAAACGTAAATATTCCATTCTGTCTATATACTCCGTCAAGCTGCTTATTATATAGCGTATCAACAGGATCGAATCCGTACGTTATCATCGAGGGTTTGCGCAATCATACTTGTACAGGTCATGCTAACGTTAAGCTCCCCGAAATGATTGACGGCTACACCGTAAAGGCAATAGCGGACGGTGCTTTCCAAAATAAGGATATCCAATCTTTGACAATTCCTGCAACGGTTGTAAGCATCGGCTCTAACGTATTTGCAGGTTGTAACGAGTTAAAGACCATAAAAATTGACGAAAAGAATACAAGATATTCTTTCGTTTCTGAAACTGCGACAAACGGCGATATGTTGTCGGGTGCATTGCTCAATAGTGACGGCACCGTTTTGATTGCATACTTACCAATATCTACGGCAAAGGCTTATACCGTACCTAGTACCGTAAAGGAAATTAAGAACAATGCCTTTGAGGGTGCAACCGCACTTGAAAGCATTGCATTCGGTAATAGTGTAGAAAACATCGGAATAAATCTATTTAAGGGTTGTGATTCACTAAAAACAATCTCCTTTGACGGTAATCGCTATTTCAAATTTGAAAACGGCGCAATCTTTAATGCAGACGGCACAAGGCTCATTGCATATCTTGGATCTAACAACGCTAAACGTTTGGTAATCCCTGCAACCGTTACCGAAATCAGCGAAAGCGCATTTGAAAACGTCTTAACTTTAGAATCGGTAATATTTGAAGGCAAGGTTGACGAAATCGGAGTTAGAGCGTTTGCAAACTGTTATGATTTGTATTCGGTATCTTTTGCCGATAGAGTTGAATATATTTTAGACTATGCATTCGCAGGCTGTTCGAACTTAGCGTCCGTCTACGTTGAAAAGGACGTAACGTTTATGTCTAGCACCGCCTTTAACGCTGCGGAAAGTGTAGTTTTGTATAGCCCCGACGGTTCAACGTTAGAACTGTACGCAGAAAACATCGTCAAGTTTGCAAATTGTGAATCTACTTCAAAATTCCACTACACTGTTAGCGGTGGCGCTTGCACGATTACGGGACTTGATAGAGTTGCATTTTCCGGCGATAGTATCAAGATTATAATTCCGTCATACATCAATGGCTATAAGGTAATTGCTATTGGTGACAACGCTTTCAACGAGTCGGGCTTATCCAATAATTTCGCAAGACTAACATCTGTTTATATTCCGTCAACTGTACAGTATATCGGCAGACAAGCATTTTATTATTGTACGTCATTAAAGGATATCTTCTTTGGCGGTGATATGAATTTAGCGGTAACCGATGGATCATCTACCGACGATTTAGATAGATTTAAGAATGTAAATTCCGAAGTAAATATCACGGTAGCCGAAAACAGTAAGTTACAAGCGTTCTTCCAAAACTACTATCCGACGTTTGCAAACCTTTCTTCGGATACCGATTCATGTTTGAGTTATACTCCGGACGGCGACGGCTTAAAGATTACAGGCTTGAAAAATCACGTTTGCAAGAATAGTCATTCGCACGTAATTATCCCCGAAGAAATCAACGGAAAACAGGTAATTGCAATTGATTCATATGCTTTTGCCAATGGCAAGGTTATCTCTATCGAACTTCCAAGAACGGTAAAAACAATTGGAAACAACGCTTTTGACGGCTGTTCGAGATTGACTTCAATCTATATGCCATCTGTAACCAAGATAGGAAGTTACGCATTTAGAGATTGTTCGAGACTATCTTCAATAAGTATCGCTGCAAAACTTGAAGAGTTAGGCGCATACGTATTTAGCGGTTGCGACAATTTGTCGTCAGTATACTTCCAAGGCGATTTTGCTAAATCGGCAGGATCTATTCCGGACGATATTTTGAGCGAATCTGCAAGCTCAACAATTAGATACACCGCATTCTTAAATCAAGGCGATAACACTCCGATAAATGCAAAGATTTATTTGCCGGAAAGTTATTTATTTATCAACTTAGGCGGATTTGAAAGCATAAATAATACCTTCGTTTATAACTACTTTGTCGATAACCTAGTTCGTACGGGTTACAACTTTGACTATAAGTGTTGGTATACAAACGTAAGAGAACAAAACGGCTTTACCATTGCTCTTGACGCCGACAGCAAAATGGCAGGTATCATTGGTTACAATGGCGACAGCAAGGAATTGGTTATTCCTTCGGTATATTATGATATAGTTGATAATATTGTAATCGAATATCCTATATATTATATCGGCGAAAACGCATTTAGTTCGCTAGTTGAAACCAACGCTACCGACACCATTCAATCGATAGTAATGGGTGAAAACATAATGGGTATTTTCTCAAATGCTTTCGCTTATATGAAGAATTTGAGATCAATTACAATTCCGCAAAGCGTCAATATAATGGGTGACTACGTATTTTACGGCTGTAACTTGTTGACGGAAATCTATTTCCAAGGCGACGTTGAAGATATGGGCACAACCTTGGTAAGAGATAATGCGCTTGAACTTAAAGTTTACGGACCTCAAGTTGGCAACGTAAGCGGTGAGTTCTCAAAATTAATGTACGGTAAATTTGTAAACTACAACACAATTACCGATCCCGAATGTTTTGAGTTTATTTATAACGAAGCTGACAATTATTACACCATAACGGGTGTTAAAGATCACTTCTGCTCGGCCGGTCATATCAATATTGTTATACCGTCCTATTATAGAGGCGTTCCGATTAAAGTGATTTCTCAAACTGCTTTCAACGGTCAACACGAAACCTATTCGTTGACTATTTCCAAGAGTATTGAGAAGATTTACCCGGGAGCATTCACAGGATGTACAAATCTTACGAGCATAGCGGTAGACGGTAAGAACACGTCTTATAAGTTTGTTGACGGAATTTTGACCGACTATCAAACAAGCTCCGTTCTTTATATTTGCTTATCAAATATGGTTACCTACACCGTTCCCGATAGCATAAAGGTTATCAAAAAGGGTGCATTTGAGGGTAGCACAGTTCATAACTTGATTTTGAATGCGTATATTACCGATATCGAATCGGGCGCATTTGACGGTGCTCAAAACTTAACTACGATAAGTGGCTTGACTCATAACCAATATTTCACCTACGAGCAAGGCGGTTTATATAGAACCGAGGGCGACAAAAAGGTTGAATTGATAATGTATATGTACACGTTATCGAATAGATCTTTTGTTGTTCCAAGCACGGTTAAGTATGTTTTAGACGGTGCGTTCAAGGGTGCAAATAACTTAGAGCAAATCACTTTCACTACAGATTGTAGTTTTGGTAAGAACGTCTATGCAAATACAAACGAAAACTTGATTGTCGTAGGCGCTTCCGACTATTACGGCGTTCAATATAATTGCTTAAAGGAAAATGTTAAATTCTTAAAGAGCGTACCAGAAGAAAACTTCAATTTGTCCGAGAAAGAGGACGGCACTTTGATGGTAAACGGATTTGCAAATATCGAAACTATTACCGAAGAAATTGTCTACGTTCCTGCATTTATTGGAAATGTTGAGGTAACCTCGATAGGCGCAAACGCATTTGCAGTAGACCAAGGTGTAGTCAAGGGAATAATCTTGTCGGAATCGATTGTCAAAATTGGTGAAAACGCATTCTTGAATTCGACTATTACAAGTCTATACGTAGGTTCAAACGTTGAAGTTGTAGGCGCTGACGCCTTTGAATCTTCTAGTTTAACAGAGATATTCTTTGGTGGCGACGTCGAACTATACGATACCGCATTCATTAAGTATCAAAATCAAGAGAATACCGCTCTTGAGATTTATTACACAAGCGATGCGGCAAATTTGAACGATTATTTGACAAGCGAATCGTTTAAGGTTGCGGTAGGTAATAGGGTTAATACCTATGATTACTCCGACTTTGACGATGAAATGATGAATTCCATTTGTTTCGAGTATGAACTCGTAGACGGCGTTTACGTTGTATCCGGATTGAAAAAGCACGCTTGTTTGTCATCACACGCAGATATAACCATTCCTTCATATTATTACGTTAAGAATGAAGACGGAAGTTATGCAGTAGAATCGGACGGCACTTACAAGAAACAAGTCGTAACCACACTTGGTGCAAATGCATTCGCTTTCAATAACGATATTCTTCGCTTGAACATTCCCGAAACAATCCAAACCATTGGTACGGGCGCTATTTCCGGCTGTATGTTCTTGACCGAGATTATTCCTCACAAGAATTCACCGTATACCTTTGAAAAGTTATATGCGATGATTTTTAGCGAGGCACTTCAAGAGATTGAACAACCCATTGAAAAGGTTGAGATTAAGGGCGACTTAGACTACACAAGAGTTGAAATTCCGTCCGAAACCGAAGAAAAGAAGTTCGCAATGAGATTAAATAAATCTTTGCTTGATTCTCTAGTTAAGGGCGAACACACAATTAAGGCATTAGACTTCTCTAACTCGGTAATTCTTTCACTCACACTAAATACCGAACTTGGAACAGTTGAATACAACGGCTATACCGAGAGTTATAGAGTTATTGATAACTACTTGGTTATTTCTCATTCCTTCTTTACACTCGACGACTTCACCAAGATTGTTTACGTTGTATTAGAGGGCGAACTTTCATTTACCGAAGTCGAGGACGAATTGAGAATTAACAAGGGTATTTTTGAAGCACTAAGAAATAACGGTAACAGCACGCTACTAGTTACAAGATCCACCTTTAACGAGGACGTCTTATCGTTTACCGTCGACAAGAGAGAGGACGAATATAGTCTTGTTGGCGAGGACGAAGTAAACGAAATCACGTTTAGCGAGGGCGTATTGTATAAGACCGAAGAGGTTGATTCCGAATATAACGCAGAGCCTATCACTGTTTTGGATTCGTTGGTTGTCTATGTATCGGTAAATAAAGATGCCGAGTTTATTGTACCCGACACCGTAACGACAATTGAGGACGGTGCTTTCTACGGCATTGACGCATTGACTTCAATCACAATCGGAAAGAATGTTGAAAATATCGGCAAAAACGTATTTGTAGGCTGCACCAACTTGACAAAGTTCGTTGTAAAGGAGGGCAACCAATACTTCTTCACCGATAAATACAATGCTTTGTATAGATATAATTCAGATGAAAAGACGTCTGCAACGTTCTATGCATATCCTGCCGCAAGAACAGGACAAAATCACTGGTTAGGTACGGATATCGAAGTAACCGACATTGTAAGCGGAGCATATTCTTATGCAAAATCACTTGCAAATATCTATATTGAAACGCTAGTTGATTATCCCGAACTAACCGATAACAACGGAATATTTGACAATCTTGCGATTTACTCAACTGAAAATAAACTCAACGTTTATATGCCGTCTTACGGCACTAACTATCCCGACCACTTTGAAGTAGGCGCGTCAGGACTAGAAAGATATTTGAGAGAAATCGTGGCAAGAGAGGAAAATCCCGCTCATATCAATATTTATACACATACAAATAAATTCTGTTTCGAATATAACGAAGCAGGAAATGAAGTGATTGGATTAGTCGACCATGACTGCAATTCCGACCACAAGAATATTGTATTACCTATTTACGCATTCGGAAAAGAGCTTACCGCTGTTGGCGAATATGCTTTCATGGGAGAAACAATGGAAAGCTTTACCCTTCTAAATAAGAATACCGGTTTTGAGATTAAAGCAGGCGCATTTGCCGATTGCGACACGTTGACAAACATTGTTTTGCCTGATAACTCTAAATATGTATTTAATTCGGGCGTATTGCTAAACGGTAACATTCTTGTAGCAGTTTTGGCTTCAAGCGAATACAAGGATATAAGATTAGAATCCGTTCAATTAGACGCTGACGCCGACACCGAGGTTGAACCGGGCTTAGAAGAAGATGAGCCGATTATCGACGAGCCGTCTGAGCCAATTACTGCAACCGTTTCAGTTAAGGTTGAAACCATAGTAAGAGACGGTAAGACTGTAAAGGTTGCAACGGTAAGCGGTATCGTTGATATAATGCAAGCAGCATTCTATGGAAACGACAACGTTGAATTAATCTACCTATCAAAGGAAATTAACGATATCGGCATTGGCGCATTCAGTTATTGTACGAAGTTAAAGACGATTGAGGTAAGCAACCAAAACGAAAAGTATTCATTTGACTTCGTAAACGGTATACTCTACAACAAGACCTTATCCATTCTCCACACCGTTTTATATTCGTACACCGAGAATATGCAAGACACCTTATTCGAGGTTGATAACGGTTCGGGCAACATAATGGAAAACGTAGTAGAAATTAAGGGAAGAGCATTTGAGGGTACTAACATCTCAAGATTAAAGCTTCCGTATTCTTTGGCGATAATTGGCGATAGAGCCTTTGCGGATATGGATTATCTATCCTATATCTATCTAGAATCCGAAGTTCAAGATATTAATTTTGACGTTGATATTTTGGGATTAAAGACCGATGACGGCTTGGTTGACGATTGGGGAGACAGACGAGTTGTTGTATACGGACCTTGTGGCGAAGATCCAAACAACACCGAGAGTATGGATATTAAATATAGTATAATACATAGATATTTCATATATAATTATTTCGGCGTACTCCCCGAGGAAAGCGTAATGCTTGAAAGTTTCGATTGGTACACCGGCAATACTTCATTGATTGCAGTATACAAGCCTTGGTCGGATTATAACAACTTTAGCTACGAATACATAGAGGGAACGAACGAAAATGAAGCAAACGTTGCTTATATCACGGGGCTAAATACCGAGCGTGGCGCAGAGGATTTGGATTCGGGTACCGAAGAAATCGTTGTTCCACTCTATACCTACAAGACCTACACCGACGAAAACGGAGAAGAACAAAAGTTACCATATAGAATAACTACAATTAAGGAAGGCGCATTTGCTAACCATACCGAAATTAGAAGTATAACCTTGCTATACAATATCGAAATGATTGAGGACGCATTCATGAAGGGCGCTTTCAACGTCGAAGAAATGATTGTAATGGATAACGAGGGCTATACGGTAGTAACTTCCGAAAAATTAAAGGGCGCTTTGTTCACTAAGGATATGACAAAGTTATTGGTATATTTGGCAACGTCCACTTTGAACAACTACGAAGTTCCTGCTACGGTAAAAGAAATTGCAGCGGCAACTTTCGCATACTCAAAGAACTTGACAAGCGTATTAATTCCGAAATCGGTTGAATATATTGGAGCAGGCGCATTCTCATCTTGTAAGAGACTTACAAAGATTAATGAGAATACTCCATATTATTCGTTCAGCAACTTCACCTTGTACGGAAATAACGAAACCTTGTTACATACCTATTTGGCAACAGGTAGCGGTGCGTCGGGCGAATACGTTGTTCCTGAATGGGTAAGAGAAATCAATGACTACGCATTTGAAGGAAACTTCAACGTTGTAAACATAAGAATACCCGAATACGTAAACGATAAAGGCACAGTAAGCACAGTATCATTTATTGGTAGTTACGCATTTGCAAGTATGAACTCCTTGCAAGAAATCTACTTTGAGGGCTATACAAATATCAATAGAGCCGAAGAGTACAACCCCGAAACAGTACAAGTATTCGAACAAGACGGATTGAGATTTGAAGTAAGCGGCTTGCGTACCTCTTTCGCTTACGCTCAAGAATTTGAGGTCGGAAACATAAGCGTATTAGTTTTGGACGGCGAAGAGGGTAGCTATCTATTTGACGAGGATATTACCGTTTTGTCAAGTTACGAAACTAAGGTAATTAATTCCGAGGGAAAGGAAGAAACCAAACTTGTTGAATACAATAAGTGGGTTGCAGGTATCTACACAATTAAGATCAATATTAATTATAACGATAAGACCTACGAATTTACTTATAACGTAACAAACGAGGATATTGTCAATAGCTTCGGCAAGACCAAAGGAAACGCTATCACTGTTTACGCGCCTGCCGACTCATACGTTAAGCATCAAGTAAGCGAATATTCCTTCATTGAGTATGTTGCTTATACACCAAAGACCGCGCTTGACTACGTTCATATAAACGATACCGATGCAATGGAAAGCTACATTGCTATAAACGGCTATTCACAATCTGCCGCAAGCGTATATGGTAAAGAAGATTACGATAGAGAAGAGGGCGTTGTCGTAATTGGTGATATCTTCCAATTGGTAATTCCGTCATATATTGAGAATACCAAGGTTAAGGTAATAACCAAAGACGCATTCCATTCTACCGATAGGGCAATTTCCGACTCCAAGACAATTATTGATTATGAAGAGTTCAATATAAACAATGCGAATGCTTATATCGAGGCAATCAATAACTCCTTGTATTCAGTTGATACGAGAAGGGCAATACTGAATTCAAGAATCAAGAGCCTAGTAACCTTGGAAAATCTTGAAAGAATAGAAGAGAGCGCTTTTGAAAATAGCGAAAACTTAGAAAGTATCATAATCAGCAAGACCGTTTTGGAAATTGGCGCAGGTGCCTTTACATACTCCGAAAAGGTTGAAAAAGTAAATGTTGACGCTCAAAATATTTCCTTCGTAATGGATAACGGCACGTTGTACGAGGGCAATGGTAAAGTGCTTCACACAGTATTTAATTCAATGCTTGTGGACTTCTTCTTTGAAACCGAGCAACCTGTTGTGGAAATCAAAGCAAGAGCTTTCGAGGGCGTAAACAAGATTAAGTATCTAACCGTACCTATCACAACGTCAGTAATCGGAGAGAGAGCGTTCAAGAACATGAAGAATCTTGAAGAAATCTACGTTACCACAAACTTTGCTCCGCCCGACAATGCTTTTGACGGTTGTATGGTAGGATTTACAATCTTTGCTCCCGGTGGCAACGCATTGGAAGCATACTGCAACAACCATAAATATAACTTTGTTGCTTGGAACCCGAAAGAATGCTTTACCTACGAATTTAATAACGGTACTGCAACCATAACAGGTTTGACCGGACACTCCAACTGCACAGCCTCTCATAACGATTACGTTGTACCGATGTTTATCGACGGCGTAAAGGTAACCGTAATTGGATCAGGAGCATTTTCCAAGGCTTCAACTTCAATCACATCTGTAACCTTGCCGACAAGCATTAAGACAATCGAAAGTCGCGCTTACGAGGGCTGTACCGATTTAACCTATATATACATTCCATATAGTGTAACCGCAATTGGCGACGAGGCATTCGCAGGCTGTACCACGTTAAGAGAAGTCGTATTTGTCAGTGATTGCAAACTTGGCGCAAGAGTATTTGAAGGTGCGTCCGCAAACTTAGTACTTTACTATGCGACCATACTTGGCAATTCTGCGGGCAACATTTACGATTACGCGTCAAAACAAAAGATTGCTTTCAACAAGGGTACTCCTTCGACGTGCTTCGTTGTAAGTGAAATAATAAAGGACAACGAGGAATGTTTGAGAATAGATCATTTGAAAGAACATTCATGCGGATATTCTCACGTTAACGTTGAAATACCTTCTTTGATAAGAGGTAAAAAGGTTGTTGAAATCGGCGAATCGGCATTCGTCACTGCTAGAAATTTAGCAACGCTAGTTATTCCCGAATATGTATCGGCAATTGGAATAAAGGCATTTAACGGTTGTCCTTTGACGAATATTGAAGTTGCCGCAAACAACCAATATATCAAATTCAGTCAAGGCGCTTTCTATACCAAAGACGGCAAAAAGCTTATTTTGGCTGTAAGCAGTATCGCAGGCGATACGTTGACGATTGAAAATGGCACTGAAATCATTTTATCGGGCGCATTTGAAGATTCAACGGTAAAAGAGATTGTAATCAACCCCGAATTGACAACCATTTCAGAGGGTGCGTTCGCAAGTTGTTCTAACCTAGTCAAATTCTCTATGTCGGCAGGCGATGGTAAAACCAACTTCAAAGTTAGCGAAAACGGCGTGTTGTACAATAGCAGTATGACCCTTCTCTATGCATATCCTGCAGGAAAGAGCGAAGTAAGCTTTACCGTTCCCGACAGTGTAATTTCAATTTGGCCGTCAGCATTCCAAGGCGCAAAGAATTTGGAAAGCGTCACGGTAGGCACGGGAATTAAGACAATTAGCGATAAAGCATTCTACGCTGCCGAAAATCTATATGACATACAAATTTTAGGCGACGTTGTATCGGTTGGTAAGGATCTATTTGTAGGAACCAACGAGGATTTGCAAGTAAGCAGTTTGTACGTTGCAAATGCTTTGGACTTCTACTGCATTGAAAACAACGTAAACTTCCGCAAGTCGACTCCTCTAAATTACTTTATCACAGGTACCGACAATATGGAAGCAGGCACTGTATCAATCATCAAGTGGAACGATATAGCAAGTCTATCCGGCACTAAGGACGTTGTAATCCCAATGTTTATTGATGACTTAAAGGTAACTGTAATTGCCGAAAGAGCATTCCAATTCAACCAAGATATGGAAACTTTGTACATTCCAAAGACAGTAACCACCATAGGCGTTGCGGCATTCTCGGGCGCAGATAATTTGCACAGCGTAGTTGTTGGTAAGAATGTTACGAGAATATTCAAAAACGCTTTCTATCAATGTACAGACCTACAAAGTATTTACTTCTTGTCGGACGACATAAGAATTTACACCGACGTATTTACGGGCGTTGATTTTGCTCATGCAGAAGTATACGTAGACGCTCTATCAAAGGGTAAGGAGCTTGAGGAACTTGCAATTTATAGCGAGCTTGACAGCATCGGCTTTATCGTTGAAGATATCAAGTACGCTTCTTGCTTCGAAACGAGTGCAATAAACGGTAACGAGCTTATAATCACAGGCTTAAAGGATCATATCTGTCCTGTAAGCCATAACAACATTGTAATTCCGTCAACAATCACTTCGGCAAACGGAAAGGTTAATTATGTTACAGGAATAGCGCAAGACGCTTTCAAGGATAATCAAGACGTTGTCCGTATTGTAATTCCAAAGGAAGTTACGGTAATCGGTGAGGGCGCATTCTCGAATTGTAGCAACCTAACCGAAATAGTTCTTGTTGACAACAACCACTACACCTTTGAAAACGGTGCGTTATACAACGTTAATCAAACCGTTCTTCACACATATTTATCAAGCAATTCCGCTTTGACGTTTACAGTACCCAAAACTGTATTGAAGATTAATGATGGCGCTTTCAAGTCTGCAAGCAACTTGACTTCGATAACCTTTAATAAGGATTTGGAAATAGGTAAGCACGTATTTGACGATACAAGCGTAAACCTCATAATCTTTGGACCGAAGAAAAACGGCGAATTTTTGAGCAACCTATACGTATCCTTTATTGAGGAATACTTGAAGAATGCAGTATTTGAAGAGGTTGACGGCAATTATACCGAGCTATTATCAAGCGAGGCAGGCACACTATTTAGCGCAGATTCCTTCAAAGAAAACAATATCATATCTTCTCAATATACAATTGAGTACTTGGATGACGATACAGTTAAGATTGTTGAGTATAATCAATCGTTAGAGGATGCGGACGAAAGCAAGAACGTTGTAATAATCATACCTCAATATATCAACGATCGTAAGGTAACCATTATCGGACAGGAAGCTTTTGCAAACGTAAACGCAACAAGCATCATTATTCCTGACGGAATAGTTGAAATTGAGAAAATGGCGTTTATCAACGTCAAGAAACTTGAAAGAATAGTATTCCCACAAACGGTGAAGAAGATTGGCGACAATGCGTTCAACGGTTGTACTTCTCTGTATGAAGCATACTTCGTTGGCGAACTTTCATTGCTTGGTTCTAACGTATTTGCAAATACGTACACTCAAGACGGTTTCTCGATTGCAATTTTCGGACCAAAGGGTGGATATCTTGAAGATAACTTTGACGAGAGCATTTACAACAACGGAACAAGCTTCAACTGCTTCGAATACGAATATGTAAAGCAAGAGGTTGGCGGAAACGTAATTATTGACTCCGAAAGCATTATGATAACCAAGTTAAAGGATCACGTATGCAACGGTAACCACCAAAAGATTTTGTTGCCAAGCTCAATAGACGGCAAGCCCGTAACAAGATTGGCAGACGATTTATTAAAAGGTAACAATACCATAAGAAGCGTAAGATTGCCGTCACATTTAGAGGCTATCGGCGATAGATTCTTTGAAAACTGCACCAATTTGGTAGAGGTTAGCATACCGTCATCAGTGAGAAAAATTGGCGACTACGCTTTCTATAACTGTATCTCGTTAAACAACGTAATATTACCGAATATTACAAGAATAGGTAAATATGCGTTTGCTTCTTGTCATTCGTTGACGAGCTTTATCTTGCCTGATACTGTAATTAATCTTGAACATTCCGAGGGCTTGTTTAAGAACTGTACAAGTCTAGAATCCATAAGATTATCGAGTAAGATTCGTAGCTTGCCAAATTCATTCTTTGAAAATACTACAAAATTATCCGAGATTAAATACTTTGACACGATAACTATTGTCGGTATGCCTACCGAAATAAACAGTATAGGCGAGAGATGTTTCTACAACTCTCTATATCCGTCGGTAAGCAACGAACGCATTACAGACTTGCCGTTATCCGTGATTGGCGAAAAGGCTTTTGCGTCAACAGGTATACAAAATTTCGACATTAGCAAAATAGAAGAAATGGGCTTCGGCGCATTTGCCGACTGTCCGTCTTTGAGCTTAAAGGGCAAGAACGAAAACTATGTCGTAGGACCTAACGGCATCCTATACGAAATCGAACAATTACCACCTGTAAAAGACGCTAACTCTGATTCGGAAACGTCGTTCAAGTTTGAAGGTCACGAAAACGGACACATACTAAATCCCGAAACAGAAGTGATTGAGGGTGAAGAATATATCTTAGTAGGTATCATATCCTTCCCCGAAAAGAGCGAGGTTGGAGATAAGTCGGAATGGAGAAATAATCGTGTAATGGATGAAACCACGGTAAGTGTTGTTCTAACCGATCCAATTCAAGGATATAACTCCAATCCTATCACCGTAAACCGCGTAAAGAGAAGTGGAGATAACTACAGTTTATATGTCAAGGAAACGTCGTTGAGAACTCTACCGCAAGGTAATTATACAAGCGTTGACGTTACGTTTGATTACACTGCAAATCCATATTTCGAGGTATTGGGTGTCGGCGGATATTCTCCGATATCAAAGGAATATTCTTTCAATGGTTCAATCGAATATAATTTCACAAGAGCTAGCTTTGCAAGAGCAAGTTTGACGTTTACCCCAAAAGGTGAAGGTGCCGAAGAACAGGAGATTGAGCTTAACAACGGTAGTGAAGACGATCCGAATAGCTTCTATAGATACTTCAAATATGATGATAACACAGGCGTTATCTCGTTAAGAAAACCGCTAAGAGAGCTTTCACAAGAAATTGAGGGCATTGTAACTTTGACTTATGTCACAACGGTCAACGGAACTTCTACTCAGTACACCGCAAAATTTAATTATAAAGAGGACTTTAGAATAGTAACTGTCAAGACAGCTATTCATACCGTTCCTGCAAATACCCAAAGTGACCCGTTCAGCGAAGATTCTTTGGATATTACTATTAAATATAATTCTTCGGGTGAAAAGGAATACGCTTATAACGGTAACAACGTAACGCTATCCGACGGCGTGATAATAAACACCGACCTATTCAATAAGTTAGGTGAGGCAAGCGTCACACTTGACGACACAGGAACGTTGGATGCAATCACCACGTTTAGAGCGTTCTCCTTGGAAGGCTGTTCGGGAATCACTCAACTAAGATTCCAATCAATGATACACGCTATCGAGGAAGGTTCGTTTATCAACATATCCAATCTAATGGAAGTAGGTTCATATTCGGATAAGTTCTATATCTACACAATCGACCACAACGACCCAGAATACGCGTATGTAGGCGGTGCGATTTTGGAGGTTAACTTAGACGAAAACAACAATGTTATTTATGACGAAAAGGGACTTCCGACGTATACCTTGATAAGCTACTTATCAACAAATACTCAGAAATCATTCAAGCTTCCCGATGAAATCTTGAATTACTCAACCTACGAAAAGATGCCGATACACATTACACATATCGGTAACTATGCGTTTGCTTATAACGATATACTTGAAGAAGTTGACCTCAATCAAGTAACGTCAATCGGCGAATACGCATTTGCTAATTGTGAAAAGTTGACGTATGTAAATATCCCGGACGGCTGTAACTACATTGGTTCCAACGCTTTCGAGGGTTGCCCGTTGAAGTCAATCTACTTTGAAAACGGCATTGCAAGCGGTTTAACCGATCAAAGCATGATGCAACAAGTTACGTTGGAATTGTTGCCGAACGATAGAACGCATTATGTACAATCCTTCTATCCAAACGAATTAGAATATATGATTAACGGTAGCGTAACCTACACGATACTTGAAGAGGTTAAGTTAATCAGAACACATTCAAACGGCAGCGATATTTATCTAAAAGACGAACTAGGTTCAGATATTTTACAAACAACAACAAGATTAGCGCCCGTAGCAACCTTGATTTTAGACTATTCGACAAACAGCTGTAAATATACAAGGTTTGAGCATAGCTACTTATCAGGATTAGAGTCATACCAAGTTGTCGGACACGCAATAGAAACCGATGACGACGCTGCAACCGTCGAGATTGCAAAGATTACTCTTGGTGACAGCAATATCGAAGTTTACGACGCATCGGCAGATAGTTATTCGACAAGCGGTTTAGTCGGAGTAGAGTACAACACAGGACGTAAGGAAACACATATAGAGGACGGCTCTTATTACTATTCATTAATACTATACAGGGGCGCTTCAATGGAAGAAGCCGAAGAAATCAGATATCTATCCAAGATTAAACCGTCAAATTCCGACATCACCGTAAGTGGCGGTATGGGCGCATCGGTATTCGGCAACAACATTGGTATTTATATCTATGCTCCACTTGAAAAGGGCGAAAACAACATAGTAAGTCAATATGCCGATAACTACGTCTATAACGATGCAGTTACCCCTTTGACTTATAGAACGTTCTCGGCTGTAAGCAAGTTTAACTATGAGATAATCAACGGCAACGAGATTAGAATTAAGTCTTTGAAGAATCCGTCGGTTGATAAAGAAATCAATATTCCCGAATCAATAAACGGAATGCAAGTAACTGCAATTCTCGACCTTGCTTTCAGTGGGGATACAGCACTAAATATCGTTACAATTCCGTCGACAGTTGTAAGTATCGGCGATCAAGCGTTCTACGGCTGTACAAATCTATCGCAGGTATACGTTGAAAGCATAATTACAAGCCTAGGCAAGGATGTTTTCCTAGATTGCAACTACGATAGCCTTAACGTTTACGGCATTGTTGCAACCGAACTTGAAACATACTGCAACAATGTAGGTATTGCATTCAACGTAGGCACGTATTGGGGTTGTTTGAAACTAAAAGCACTTTCAAGTAATACCTTGTCTGTTGTAGGATTACTAAATCATCACTGCAACACTTCTCACAAATACGTATCTATTCCTTCCGAAATCAACGGAATGAAAGTGGTAGAAATAGCAGAAGGCGCATTTGAAAATAGCGATATAATCAGTATTACAATAGACAGCAACGTAAACGGCTTAGTTATCAAGGAAAGAGCATTCGCTAATTGCTCGAAACTCAAGTCGGTATACTTGTTAGGCACAAATACCACCATTGAGAACGGCGCATTTGACGACAACGGCTCAGGCGTAACGGTATACACCTCAGAATACGAGTCTCTAAAAGATGAAGTCGCTATCTCAAACGCATACGTAACTTCAATTACTATCGGTAAGGTATTCATCACGGCGAACGTTGTAGGTGGCGTTGAAATTTTGGGTATGCACTCCGAGGGCGACGACTACACCAAGATTAGAATCCCTGATAGAATTAACGGAAAGAACGTTGTAAGTATCGGCAATCTTGCCTTTATGGGCAACACCAAACTTAACACCGTAGTTTTAGGTAACTACGTAGAGTCCATTGGCGAACACGCATTCGAGGATTGTAGCAACTTGACCTATATCTTCCTACCTGAATCCTTGAAGAGTATCGGACAAAGCGCCTTTGCAGATTGCTCGTCGTTAGTATCCATTATGCTTTCTGAAAACGTTGAGGAAATCGGCGACTACGCTTTCCAAGGTTGTCAAAACTTGAACGAATTGCGTATCGGCAATTCCGACGCTACCTTAGGAAAGGGAATACTTGATGATATTAGAGGAACAATCGACTTTGTCGAAATCCATAAAGATGCAGCCGAGTTGTTTACATACTTCCGTAACAACTACTCAACAAAGGCAACCTATATTGAGGACTTGTCCTTAGCCGATAAGTATAAGGAGTGCTTCGATTATGAAGTAATATTAGGTTCTCAATACGGCGATTACATCAAGATTACAGGCTTGAAGTCGCACGTTGGCTGTTCTTCAATAAATCACAAGGACGTTGTTATTCCGTCAAGAATAGGCGGACTGCCGGTATTGGAAATTGAAGAAAGAGCATTTGCCGGTAACAAGACAATGCAATCGATAACCATTGACAACGTCCAGGACTACCAAAGCGGTTATGGTATCTTTATCGGTAACGGCGCATTCCAAGGCTGTACGTCGTTAAGCATTGCAAATCTCGGCAAGGTACAACAATTATCACCTTACGCATTCCGTAAGTGCTCGTCGCTTGCAACCGTGGTAATGCACTTAATGTGCAACGCCGTAATAGGTGAGGTTACTTTCGACGAAAACGGCGAAATGTACGAGCTATACACGGTATTTGAAGCTTGCACAAACTTGAATAACGTTGTAATCGATAATTCCTATAATAGCGGTAAGGTTCAATATACTTCGGAGAACGGCGCTATTTATAGCGGTGAGGGCGTATTGTTATTGTGCTACAATATCAACAGCGAAACCTTTGCACCCGATAAAGCAACCGATATTGCAATAGGTGCGTTTACAGGTTGCGACAACGTTAAGACGCTTGTATTACCGCAAACAATAACCGAATTAGACGTAATGAAGCTTTGCGACAGCGAGGGCTATTTGTTATTGTCCAGTCTTGAAAAGCTATACATTAACTCGGAAAGAATCACAATAAAGAATGCGGATAAACTTGCAAACGTCGAGGTTTACTATCCAATAGACTGTGAACTCAACAAAGATGAGTTGACAAACAAATATATGTACGTTCCTATCGATAAGTTTGATTTCAACCTAAGAGTTGACGAATTAAAGGACGGACAAATTTATCAACTAAACGGCATTTATTATACCTATTCCGAAAAGAATTCCGCTTGGGTACAAACCAACGGTTACTTCGGCATTGTAAATGAAGACGTTTACGAAAAGGTTGATTATCGTGTATATCACAAGATAGGAGATAGCACGTATTATCAATATGCAAACGGCGACTTTGAGGAGATAACCTTAAAGGACGATATGTTAAACGCTAATGACGAATACTTCGTAATCTATCCTGTTGCAAACAAGAACACCTTGATTGAGGTTTCAGTAGTTAAGGGCTCGGTATATTACAAGAACGACTACCTAAGCGCAGTGCAACCGTCCGACTTATACAAGCGTTATCTTGCAATCAATAGAAACGGAGAGAAACAATTGGTAGAGTATATCTACGTTAAGGATAATCTACCTTATCGTTTCAACAAAGACACCGTCAAATTTGAACAAATAGTTGGCGAAAGCGAGCAAGCGGTTAAGGATAACATTTACTTAAGCACAAAGGTAACCTTGTTAAACGCAAACGGACATACATATTATATCCGCAAGACCGATAACGCTTTGGTAACTCTACCAAACGACGTATTGGCATATGATAAATACGTAAACGACGAATACTACTATCTAAACGAAAACGACGAGTTTATTCCTGTTGACGTATTGGACGGCGTTGTCTACGCTGACGGCCAAGTTGCGACAGTTAGCGATTCTCAATCGATAACGGGAGTACGTCAAGTATTGCCTATCGACTTATACGTAGGTAAATTCGCAAATATCGTATCGGGAACAAGACGTGTTGTTTACGCATATCAAAAGCTATCCGATGACAGCGTATATTATTCGCTCATCAAAGGTGAGGTAACTCAAATTACCGAAAACGATAGCGTTGACCTATACGATATTGCAAACGTTTATTTGGGCAACACAAGAGGCGCAATAATCAGTATCAAGGACGTAACAGACGCTATTTGGAACGAAAACGATTATAAGAATAACGTCAAACTTCCTGATTTCGCATATATCAACGGAACAAGCTATCCTGTAATCGAAATCGGATATAGAGGATTTGCTCAAAGCAAGATTGAATCTATCACGGTAAGCGGCAATATTACCGACATTGCAGATGAAGCGTTCGTAGACAGTGAAAAATTAAGAAGCGTAACCTTTGATAATAGCGTAATCGAAATTGGTTCAAGTATATTGGGTGGTTGCGACAGTTTACTCACAGTTTCCATTGGCGACAACGTAGCGACGATTGCAGGCAATATGTTCAGTGAACGTAAATACACTCTGTCGGGTGGAGTAATCACAAATGGAATCGAGGTTTTGGTATCTGTAAACAACCAAAGCTTTGACGACAACGCTTCCGACTATATGCTAACAAGCAAGGATGGCGCAATATTGTATGCTTATTACGGCTTAGGTGGTGAAGGTGGTGAAATCGGTACAGTCGTACTCCCCGAGGGTATCAGCAAGATATCAAAGGGCGCGTTCAGATCCGCCACTGCAAACACGACAACTATCACCAAGGTTATTTTACCAACAACCTTGCGTGAAGTTGAAGCAGGCGCATTCGACGATATGAAAGGTTTGCAACAAGTAATCTTCCGCAGCGAAATGAACGTATTAGGTTATGATGAAGAAACCGACTTAACCATTTTCGCAAGCCACAGTGATACGTTTACCGTATACGGCATTGAAGATAGCTTAGTTCAAGAGTATGCAAATAAACACGGCTTCGCATTCAGAGCATACGTAGCCGAAGATACCTTTATCTTCTCGGTTGATACCAAGGTTGTTGGTGGTAATACTTATCACGAAGCAACGATTATTGCTCTCAACAAAGAAAAGGTTAAGGCCACAATGATAATTCCTGAGTATCTAACTACAAAGGATAGTTTGGGTAACGTCATAAAGGCAAAAGTCGTAAAGATTGATTCCGCTGTATTCTACGGAATAGATTCAATCGAAAAACTTATCATTCCTGAAACGGTAGCTTATATCGGCAACAATGCGTTTGCAGAACTACGCAATTTGGAAACGGTAATCTTCTTGGGTTCAGGTACAATAACTTTGGGTAATACGGTATTTGCATATGACGCTTCGTTACTTGGAATCTATATCGAAAACGATAGAACGTTTATCTTAGGAAACAGCACGTTCAAGGGTAGCAATTCCAACGTTGTAGTTTACGGAAACCAAGGCAATCTTGAAGCATTTATCAATCAGACAAACGCTCCTTTGGTTGACACCGACTATGCAAAGAATATGCAAATTACCAAGATTAACGATAATCAAGCAGTTTTGACAGGCTTCGTCGGTAACGCGCTCTTGTCCGATACAAACTTGTTTATCCCAAGATTCGTTGACGGCGCGGAAATTGTTGGAATAGATACATCGGCAGTTTCTACAAGCTTAAAGGGTAGAATCCAAAAACTATCAATTCCTTCGAGCGTCAAGTATATTGCTGCTGACAGTTTCAAGGGCGCTAAGATAACCGAAATCGTTATCTCGGGTAACGTAACCGAAATCGGTGCAAATGCCTTTGCAGTTGCAAGCGATAATTTGAGCGTATACCTAGAAAAGGATGTCAAACTTGGCGAAAACGCATTTACAGCCGCTAATTCGGGCGAAAAGATAACTTTCTACGCTCCAAACGGTGTAAGCAACGTAGAAAAATATATCGAAAGCAGTAAATCGGCTATCGTATATTATTCACCTGTATACTACTTCAATTATGAGGTTGTAAACGGTAACGAAATTGCAATCACATCACTCTCGGACAGTGGCTTAAAGGCTCAAAAGATAGTTGTACCGAGATATATTGAAGGTAAGAAAGTTACGACGGTAGGTAACGGTGCATTTGCGCATAGCGCTAATCTATTGGCTGTAAGCATGCCCGAAGACTTGACCACGTTTGGCGATTACGTATTCGTAGGCACGTTCGAGAATATCGAACAAGAAGAAATACAGAAAGCAGTTCAAAACGGTGTATTATCAGGTGGCGATTATCAAACCGTAGACGGTAAACTCGTATTGAATGAGGTAACGTTCAGAGGCTCGGCTAACAAATTCCAATTGAACCACTCGAATGGTTTGAATTACGTTTCGAGTCGCTACATTGATGGCGTAACTTCGGAAATCAGCATTTATGCAGTATTGGCAACCACAACTGCAAAGACCTTTGAATTAACCAATATTATCAAATATATCGCTCCGGGTGCTTTCGCAGGCGCTAAGTCGATAGAAGCCTTTACGGGCGAGGTAAACAACTTGTTCGGTTATTCGTTGGTAAGTTTCAGCACTTACAACGGCAAATCGGTTTACACGACCCTAGTACATTCAGGCACTGAATTGCATACCGTACTATCGGCTGCAGTCAATCCGAATACTCCAAACGAGTTGATTATTCCTAGCGGTGTTACCACAATTCTTCCATATGCAATGTATGGATACGATAACGTTGACGTAACCACGTTAAGGTTTGGCAATCAACTTGTTGAAATCGGAGAGGGTGCATTTGAAAATGCAGTAAATATCAAAAACTTTAATATCGATCCTTCGAGCGCAATTTATAGAATAGAGGAAAGAACCTTCTACGGCTGTACAAGCTTGGAAGAAATGCCACTCCTGAATGCGCTCAAGTTTATCGGACGTAACGCTTTCGGTAACAGCGGATTGAGAACTATAACCAACTTGCCTGAATTGTTATTCACAATTTCGGACGGCGCATTTATTGGTTGCGATAGACTTGAAGAAATCACAATACCTGAGAACGTACACACAATCGGCGAATATGCGTTTGCTTCATGTAGTTCACTCTCCAAGATAGTAATCCCAGGGAGCGTAACCTCAATCGGCAAGGGCGCATTCCGCGGTACGTCAATCTCTTCAATCACCTTACCTTCAAGCATTGACGAGATTGCAGAGGGCTTATTCGAAGATGCCGACAAACTAAGCGAGATTATCATCAAGGGTAACATCGTTAAGATTGGCGCACGTGCTTTCAAGGGTACGACAGTATTAAGCGTTTTACCAAGCGCCTTGACCGACAACCTAACCGAACTTGGCGAATATGCGTTTGCAGATAGCGGTTTGAACTCCATAAGCCTAGGAATCGGCGTTAAGGAAATTCCTGCTCACTGTTTCGAAAATTGTAAGTACTTGACCGAAATCAAGCTTTCAAGCGCGATAACTAAGGTACATGACTATGCGTTCAACGGCTGTAACGGCTTGATTGAAATTGGGGGCGACGAGGTTATTTCCATAAAGGACGGCGCAAGCGAAGTTACGATAGTCGACGGCGAAAACAATATAACTAAATATCCGATTACAACTCAAAGAAATAAGAATACCTATTTGGTTGTAGGCGGATTGCAAATAAGAGTAGTTGCAGGTAAGATTACAGTCAACGATAGAACTATTCCGTCGGTTGTAACCGAGATTGAAAATGAAACCGTAACAACCGCTATATATGATAATTTATATATCGTATATAGAGCAGGCGTTTTGAGCGTAACGGGTGCAAAGAATTTGAACCTATCATTCGGTGTAACTTACGTTCAATTCGGTATCAACGTAACCGAACTTGGCGACTATGCTTTTGCAGACTGCGCTTTGACAACAGCGCTTATCTCAGACGGTATCGTTAAGGTTGGCGACTACTGCTTCAAGGGCAACGAACATTTGGAAAGCGTTGAAATCGGCGGCAACCTTGCATTCTTAGGACAAGGCGCATTCTCGGGCGCTACGAGCTTGACCTTAATCAACGTAAGCAGTAGAAATACCACGTTTACCAATATGGGCGACGGCGTTTTATTCGAGCGTGAATTGAGCATGGGCGTATATACCGGCAACGTAATTTTGAAGGTATATCCTGCAGGTCTCGTTCCGTCGGGCGACGACAGATTATACAAGATTCCTAACAATACCGTAGGCATTGATTCCAATGCGTTCGAGTACAGCACCTTGATAACCGTATACGTACCAAGCAGCGTAAAAACAATAGGTAAAAACGCATTCCAAGGCGCAAGCGACTTAGTAAATATCTTCTTCGAAGGTGATATCGATATCAACGGCGAGGATATCTTCAACGGAATCTTGCCAAATGTTTACGAAACCGAAAAGGGCGACTTCGTATGTATTGACGGTGAATACGTTAAATTCTTCGAAGGCTTCCTTGAAGCAACAGAGGGCGGATATGCGTATGTTGACGGTAAGTTCGTTGCATACACCTCTGAATTAGGCGAGGTTATAAGATATAACAAGGCTAGATTTATTGTCGACAATAACGGCGAATACGTAAGCGGAGATGAAGAAACCTTTGTATTAGATTTAGCTCATAGTTCAAGCTTGAGAAGATATAGCATAATAAGCGACGATTTAACGACCTATGCTTTGACAAATCTAGTAATCGACTGTCCGGAGGGTAGCAACGTATATGACTATTGTCAATCCAAGGGCTACACCTGCCTACCGTTTGGAGCGGATATCACGTCGATTTCGACTAACGGCGTAATTTGTGTACAACATACTCAAACCGAATGTTTCACCTACACCGAAAGCGAATACGTAACGATAACGGGTCTATCGGGTACTTGCGGACACGCTTCACATGAAACGTTGGTAATTCCTACCTATATCAATGCAAAAGAGGTTCGCAGAATTGGCGAAAAGGCATTTGTGGGTGCCGGAATTAGAACGTTTGCATTGGGTAGATACGTTGACACGTTAGGCGAAGGCTTTTTGTACGATAATGAGATTGAAGAAATCTATATCGCAAGCATACCTAACGTTAATTACGATCCAAACGACGAGGAAAGTTCTATGTACTCTAAAAACTCGGTATTTAGCATAATAAGCGAAAATATCGACGGCTACTTCTACAAAGCACTAGTCGGAAATGTTGACGGCTACAACACGTTAGTGTTATATACCGCTTCATCGACAATGAAAGAGTATCGCTTGCCTGAAAATATCACAGCAATCGGATATGGCGCATTCGCAAATAACAAGAATTTAGAAAACGTAATATTCAACGATAATATTACCAATATCCCCGATTACGCATTCGCTAATGCAACTGCTTTAAGAGGAAGCGACAAGATATCTACAGAGGACGCAGGCATTGAAACGGTTTATGCAAAACAAGGATTGTATTTAGGTAATAACGTTTCTCAAATAGGCGAAGGCGCATTTGAAAACGCTTCTGCTTTGACTGCTCTTTACGCTAAGAACAGCGAGATATCTATCGCAAATAAGGCATTTGCAGGATGCTCGAACTTAGTTGATATCGCAATTGCAACCGAAAACGAATCGGGAATAAATGAATACAGCCATAACTTTAACGACTACTACTTTGACGAAACTAATTCGATCTTGTACGTAACAAAGGACGAAAAGCTATTGCTTCATACCTTCCTATCGTCGTCGGCTCTCAATAATAACACAGTGGTAGTACTCCCTGATAGCTACAACGGAATAACTGTTGAGGGTGTAGATAGCTACGCATTCTACGCTTCAACTTCGGACGTTATGACGGTAGTAATTCCGTACAACCCAAGCAATAGAGCGGTATCGATAGGCGAATACGCTTTTGCAAATAGCGCAATCAAGACAATTCACTTTGAGGGCGACGTATACGCAATAGACGTCAACAAGCCGATTATCGATAACGGCGCTTTCGTATACTTGCCATTTGGTTCTGCGTTAATCGAAACCTTGAGAAGATTCTCTATTGCATATAAAGAAGTTTCTTCAAGAAACGATTTACGTTATGCGTCTCTCTCTGACGGCAGAATCGAGATTACGGGACTTGCCGATAGAGTAAGCTCGAATAAGCTTGTAATTCCGTATTATGTGGAAGGTAAACAGGTAACGTCGATTAGAGAGGGTGCATTCAACGGCAATTCAATTATTGAATACGTTGAACTCTTTGACATGATAAAGAGCCTATCAAACGGTGCGTTCAAGGGCTGTTATAACCTCAAAGAGGTAGTTTTAACCGAAACCGAAATTGTAACAATTCCCGAAGAGTGTTTCGCAAATTGTTCATCGCTCGTAACGGTTAAATTGCCAAGAACGTTAAAGACCATTGCAAACGGTGCGTTCAAACAAACCGCTCTAACCAAACTACCATATTCCGACAGCCTAGAAACAATTGGCGACGAAGCATATAGAGACAGCAAACTCGAAAGCATTAGTCTTTACACCTCAATTAAGAGCGTCGGAGCATTTGCGTTTGCGGATAATGACGGAATAAGAGAGTTAAGCATACCTACAAGCGTTCAAACCATTGGTGCGGGTGCGTTCTCTAATTGTAAATCGCTTCTATACGTTCACTTCCAAGGTAACGTAGCTAACTTGCCCGACTATAACGACGGCAGTTTAACGCCTTTGTTCGATTGCCTTGATGGTATTATGGTAAAAGTACCTTCAAACGCTACCAACGTTATTCAATACTTAAAGGGCTTAGGCTATAAGGATTCGGAATATATTGTCGAGCATCCCGAAGAAACTCAAAATCTATTCTTATACACTCCAAGCACTTGTTTCGAATATGAAGAGAAGGAAGATTCAATCGTTATCACGGGAATGAAGAAAGACGCTTCTCACGACTATGCGACTTGCGAATACTGTAAGGATAGAATTTACTTCCCTGACGAGATTAACGGCAAGCCGATTGTAAAAGTTGCCACAAGTTTCAAGGCGTCTGTTTCAAGTACGGTAAGAAGCATAGAGTTTAACTCTGCTCTTGTTGAAATCGAGGACAGCGCATTAAGAGGATTATCGAGCTTAGAAAGCGTTGTATTCGGAGTTAGAAATAGATCAAACTTAACAAGAATCGGTAAATATGCGTTTGTTGGCACATCGCTTACAAGCCTTGTAATTCCGTCAAGCAACATTGCCGAAATTGACGACTATGCGTTTGCAGGTGTTGCGTTAAACAGCATAAGCCTACTATCCGTTGAAAGAATAGGCAATTACGCTTTCGCAAATACCGAGTTAGGTGGCGAAAAGGGTGAGGAAGTTATAAGAGTAAATGAAGGTAGCCTTGCAAATATCGATATTATGTTTAATAATAATGGTAGTATCGGCGATTACGCATTTGCTAATAACACTGCGCTTGGCGCAACTGAATCAAACACGTTTGCAATCAACGGTAACTTAATTAATATGGGTGTTGGCTCATTCTACAATACCAACCTTAGTGCAATCAATCAAAACAACTTTAACCTATACTCGGTTGAAACTGTCGGCGATTATGCATTTGCAAACACTCAAATTAAGTTTGTTGCGTCTAACGCAAGAGTGATAGGCAATTACGCATACGCTCGCGGTTTAGTCGTTAGATTAGGCTCAGACGTTATGAGTATTCCGTACGCAGATGGCTTGACAACGGAAACAACCTACGACGGCAATGTAACTTTAAGTAACGTAATTCTTGGAAGTGTAGAAGAAATAGGCTACGGTGCATTCTCGGGCACTTCAATTGTCAAATTGACAGTAGGCGAGTATTTAGTTGACTTAAAGGCTCCGAGCGTTGACGTAAACGGAAATAACGTACTTGGTGCAATCGAAAATACACCCAAACTACAAAGCATAACGGTGAACGGCGCAAATAAACACTACTTCACTCAAAACGGCGCTTTGGTAGAAAAAACAACCGAGAGCAATAACAAGATTATCGCTTATCCACAAGATATTCGTTCGCTCTTACCAAGCCTGACAAATAGAGAATTACAACTCTTAGGCGTAGAAAAGGACGGCGACAACTACTACATAACGATATCTAATATCAAGGGTTGGGTGACCGTTGGTAGAAGAGCCTTTGTCGGTAGTTCGATTAACGCAGTGCTTATGGATAACTTCAACTGTATTGCAATCGAGCCATACGCATTCTACAACGTAATAACGTTGGAATATGTAACAATGGGCGCATACGTAGAAACAATTGGCGATTATGCGTTTGCAAATTGTACGGGCTTAGTTGATTGCTTAGGCGGTGCTAGTTGCTTAAATAGACACGAATGTAATATACGCAAACAAGTTTATGGAGTATGCTCGGGTTATAACGCAGTCAACTATGGCGCTAGATTGTCAAATATCGGCAATTACGCATTTGCAAATTGTAGCGGAATAACTCACGCTCCCGATAAAGGCTTGAATATGACTATCGGTGCAAACGCTTATGCAGGAACTTCAATCAAGTTTATGACGGTATCTGCAATGTATAAGTCAATTCTCGCCGGAGCTTTCAACGGAGTAGATGTCGTTCAAATCATTTCTAAAAACAAAGACTTGACTATCGCAAATAATGCGTTCAAGACGACTACAAAAATCTATTATCCGATGGCTTTGAGCGAAGACGAAGCGGACATTGCAAGCGTATTGGCAAAGGTTGAATCGACCAAACTAGCGCATTGGAATTGGTCGCACTTTGTGATTGAGGGTAACCAAATCAAGAAACTATCCAGCATATGCGAAAATCACAACAATTCACACCAAGGCGAATCAATAGTTCTACCTCGCTATTCAACCTTAGGTGAAGAGTTGAGTTATGACGCTGCGGGATTTAGTGGATACACAGTATCGCAAATAGCATAGGCGATTTTCGCTTTTGCTATTTGTGCGATATGGAATTTAATCCTTATTGTCATTCCGAGCGGAGTCGAGGAATCTCATCCACACCGTACTGTCATTCCGAGCGTAGTGCAACGTAGTCGAGGAATCTAATCCTTATTGTCATCCTGAGCGAAGTGCAACGGAGTCGTGAGGATCTAATCAATATAATGTCATACTGAGCGTTGCGTAGCGTAGTCGTGAGGATCTAATTGACAGCACCGCTGTCATCCCGAGCAACGTCGAGGGATCTATCCGCATCGTCATTCTGACCAATACTGTCATCCTGAGCGGAACGCAGTGGAGTCGTGAGGATCTCATCCATAATGTCATCCTGAGCGGAGTGCAACGGAGTCGTGAGGATCTCATCCTTGTTAGCATCCTCGAACTGCCTAAATATCCTTATAAATGTCATCCTCAAGCGTTGTGCAACGGAGTCGAAGAATCTCATCCACATTGTCATCCCGAGCAACGTCGAGGGACCTCACTACAAGCACCGACTCTTTGCAAAGCATACGGATAGACATTCATGCCTTAATGTCATCCTGAGCGGAGTGCAACGGAGTCGTGAGGATCTCATCCTTGTTAGCATCCTCTATGACCATTAAACATTGCTATCACACATAGTTAAAACCTCGCGTATTAACGTTAATCATTGTTAATTTTTACACAAGAAACGTCAATGGAGCAAAAGCAATATTGACAAAAACCTATAAATATTATAAAATAAAGTATTAAGGAAGGAGCAAACTATGCAAAAATATTCATATGTTGCCCTTACCCCTGAGGGTAAGACAATAAAAGGAACTATGATTGCTCAAAGTGATGAGGAGATCAAGCAGTTGGTTACCAAAAATGGTAACTATTGTTTGTCCTATACTCGTTTAAAAGACCAATCAAAGGAAAGCAAGCCCCTACCCCTAAAAGAACTAATAAATTTTTGTAGTCAGTTGGCTTCAATTATCCACGCAGGCGTTGCACTAGCAAACGCTCTTGATATGCTTTACAGCAAAATGGAAAAAGGCAATTTGAAGACTATTACAGGAAATTTACTAGAATTAGTTCAAAAGGGTAATTCTTTGTCTGACGCAATCGCAAAGCAAGGGAAAGCCTTTCCGTCGATTATGCTCAATATGATTAAAGCAGGCGAGCAAACGGGCGATTTAGACAAAGCCCTAAACAAACTCTCAGAACAATTTGACAAGCAAATGAAACTCAAAAACCAAATTAAGAGCGCAATGAACTATCCTAAAATATTGGGATTGATTACTGCGGTCGTTTTTGTCATTTTGGCAATGTTTGTTTTGCCGAAAATGGTTTCGGGAATGAATGAAGTACCTGTTATGACTCAAATACTATTGAACATTGCAAACTTCCTTTTGGATTATTGGTACATTGTAGTTTTGTTAATTGTTATTTTGTATTTCACCTTGCCGATTATCAAAAACATTCCCAAGGTTAGGTTTGCTCTTGATAAAATGAAATTGAAAATTCCCAAGGTTGGCAAACTTATTCGCAAGACGTACACGGCAACTTTTGCAAGAACGTTGGCAACCCTTTATGAGGGCGGTATATCAATAGTAGACGCAATCACAATGGCAACAGGCACAGTTGGCAACAAGTACGTAACCAAGCAAATGGACGAAGCGATATTCAGAATAAAAAAGGGCGAGCCTATGAGTAAAGCGATAGCTGCCGCCGACTGCTTTGATCCGTTGTTGACGAGCATGTTGTTTGTCGGTGAAGAGTCGGGCGTATTGGGCGACGTCTTAAACAGAGTCGCAAATTATTTTGACGAAGAAGCCGACACGGCGGTTAAGGGTTTGACGGCGCTTATCAACCCTGCAATGATGGTGGTAATGGCTGGAGTAATCGGCGTATTGCTATTGGCAGTCGTTCAACCTATGTTTAACTTCGATGTATAATAAGGAGTAAAATATGATTTGTATTTACATTAGTGATGAAAAAATCAAACTAATTGAGGGCGATGCAAGAGGAAACAGAATCATAGTTCAAAGATTTTATGATATCAGCACCAAAGCAGGCTCATTAGAAAGTGGCGCAATCAAAGATACCGTAGTTTTCACGCAAGCGCTTCAAGACTGTATGCAAGCAACCAATATGAAAGCCGGCAAGGCTTGTTACGTGTTGGATAACAGCAGAATTGTTTTCCGTGAAATGATTGTTCCGGACGTACCCGACGCGAAGCTAAAAAAGGTTATCCAATCCGAACTGTTTTCGGAGTCAAAGAGCCAAAACACCACGCTTGACTATATCGTGTTAGAAAAGTTCAAGGACGAGAAAAAGATTAACAAGCTTCGTATAATGGTTACATATATCAATAACGAGATTATTGACAATTTATCGGTATCAGCCGTTGAGTTGGGCTTAACTCCCGTTGCTCTTGATATTGCTCCAAACACAATGAGCAAGTTAATTTCGCTATATAATTCAAACGGCGCAGACAGAAAACTTTTGAGTAAAACCTTTGTGCTTTTGGACTTTAAAGATACCTTTATTTCGATTTACGTATTTGACGGCTACAAAACACAATTCACCAAAAGCTCGGTTCTCTATGTTTCCGACCCCGAACATCCGGATTTAGATTATTTGGCAAGTGAAATGTCCACTCAGTTAAATAGCACTATAAGATACTATCAATCCAGAAATCCCGACAAAACGGTTGAAGCGGTTTATGTTACAGGCAACGCTCTTGTATTAGATCAAATTATGCAAGCGTTAGCCGATTCGGTAAATCTTATGATTTCCCACTTGCCACTGCCGTCATTTGTCAAGGGAATGGAGCTAATCGATTATAACGCCTTTACTTGCGCTTTAGGCACCTTTATAAGGAGATAAGACTATGGGATACAAAAGTGATATAAACTTATTTAAAGCGGCAGGTGGTTCGGTTGCCAAGGGCAAAAAAATGCCCATTACAAAAAAGTTATTAATATGCTTAGTAGCCGTTATCTTTATTTGCGGTGCAGTAATCGGGTTGCTAACGTATATGAATTCCGCTCAAACAAAGGAGTTGAAAAAGTTAGTAGATCAAAAGAATTCATATGAATTTACCAAGAGATTAACTCAATCCCTGATAAAGGATTATAACAACGTTACCGCTTCCAAGGATTCGTTGTCGTTCATAGAATATTATAATGAATTAAGTTCGGGACTATTTTCACCACTAACCGAAGAAGAGCTTACCGCAATCAAGGGCTATATGTTGAATAACGGTTATACAACCGAGTTTAGCTTTACAGACGTTGCCGAAGAGCTCAAAAAGCAAATAGCGCTAGCGCCCTATAAAATCGATTCTAATGACGATAATGCTGCCCTTCTCCAAGAAAGCTACAAGTTACTTTATAGCGCAATATCGAGTATGATTGAGTATCCTGAGCTATTTGCAGATTTACCCACACAAAACGAAAACGATATTTGGTATTCATATTTTAGAGGTCAATTCGTAGCAGTTGTACAGGGTGCAGGCGATTATAGATTATTACTTCAAGGCTTAACCGATAGCGCTCAAACGGGAGTAAATCCATTCCTAGGTTTGGATATGGAAACCGATACAGGGGCTGAAAAGCTAACCGAAGCCTATGGAATAACCGTTAATATCGAGGGTGTTGATTATACCGTAATAAGTATCACGAGAAGAACAATAGTTGAAAGACTATTTGACGCTATCGAAGATAGAATAAAAATTGCTCTTGAAAATGAATACGACCAAACGGGCGTTGAATATAAGTACTCAATAGGCAAGCTGGAAGTAAACACAAGAGAAAATACCATTTCCTTCCAAATCAGAGCCACTCAAAGCGAAGTATTCGGTTTAGAAGATATCGTGTACGCTATTGATGGCAGTCCGTTCTTCAAAGCGGAAAAAGATTTAGTGTTTGATTTTGAGGACGGAGCAAGCTTGCAAGAGGCCGAATTAGTCTTTACAATAGAGAATTACGCAAAGGACGCTATGCAAGAAATTGTCAAAACAATTTTTGCAAACAGTGAAACCGAAGGAGAATAATTATGGAAACTTCATTAACTCAAAGAGATAAAGCCTTATTGTTGATATTGGGAATTATATTGATAGTTTTCGCTGCGGTTATGATACCAAAATTTGGTATCTATGCGCTTATTTCTTCGCGAAGCGAAACTCAAGCGGCAATCAATAAACAAAAATCTGAGAATGAAACTTTATATATGGAGCTTGTATCAAGCGGTATTAGCGGTGCATATGCCGAAAGTGCAGCTATGGCTAAAAACTATTTGGAAAAAAGATTGCTTGCCGAAAAACACAATTTAGCTCTTTTGTCAAATTCAATTTGTCGTCAAGAATCCTTTGATACGGCTAAAAACTGGGTTTCTACAATGAAGTACAAGGGATACGTAGTAGGAGAGGATAGTTATTTTTCTAGCTTAAATCTTGCAAATCAAGTGGTAGTTCCCAATGACACATTGAGTTTAGACGATGTTAGTTATAACGTAAACAAATATGAATCGCCTGTTGAAGTTGTCCTATCTACCGAAATAGTATTTAGTTTTTCGTTAGATAATTGCTTGAACGTTGCAACGCTAAATGACTTAGCTGCAATGTTAGTTATGTCGTCTCAAGCCATTCGTCGTGGATCTTGTACTGTAACCGAATTTAATTATCAAAAAACATATGAAGACGCAGCAAAAGATAAGGTAACTGTTACAATAGCTGTCTATACCACAGTTAATGAAGAGTTGTCGGGCTATGCAAGTGAAATCTGCGAATGTCACTCTTGCGGATATGCGTATACCTTAGCTTGGTACAACACACAGCTCGAAAACGGCGAGATTGATGGCGGAGTAAACGTAGTAACCTGTCCCGACTGTCAAAGCGAGTTGGACGGAACGACAATTGGATAGCAGTTGCTATCCAATAATGAAATCCACCCATAATGTCATCCTGACTAGTATTGTCATCCTGAGCGGAACGAAGTGAAGTCGTAAGGATCTCATCCGCTTTCGCCATCCTTGACCTGCCCGCGTCATCCTGAGCGTAGTGCAACGGAGTCGTAAGGATCTCATCCACTCTTTGTTGGAACAAAGAATGAAATCTGCCTTGATTGGCAGATGAAATCCCTACAGGATGAAATCACTTCGTGATGAAATCCGCCTTTCATGCGGGTTTTGGACTTCGTGATTGTATAGTGTTGTGCATGTCATCCTTCGCCATAATGTCATCCTGAGCGTAGTGCAACGGAGTCGTGAGGATCTCATCCACTCTTTGTTAGTCCAACAAAGAATGAAATCTGCCTTGATTGGCAGATGAAATCCCTACAGGATGAAATCACTTCGTGATGAAATCCGCCTTTCATGCGGGTTTTGGACTTCGTGATTGTATAGTGTTGTGCATGTCATTCTTACCCATATAACGTCATCCTGAGCGGAGTGTAACGAAGTCGTGAGGATCTCATCCACTTCGGTCGACATGACGGAACAAGGATTAAATTCCTCGACTACGCTTAAGAATGACTGACGATTTCGAAAAATGAGTAATACTAAAATAGTTTTGAGGTAAAAAGATGGAACTCAAAAGACTAAAAATATTAAAGAATAATAAAGGTGCTGCTCTGATGTACACCATGATGTTCTTATTACTATTATCTGTAATAGTAGTATCTTTTAGTTTGATTTCTATCAATATGTATAAAACTACGGCTTATTCCGCCAATAAAACACAAAACTTTACGTTGGCAAAGGCGATAGGTCAAGCTTTCGCTCTTGAGCTTAGCGAAGACGTGGACGCAACCTCAATCGTTGCATATTTAGAGAATAATACACAATATGCAAAAACGGTAAAGGGCTCTGCAAGCGTCGTTTTCGATCCTAAAGACGACAGCAAAAAATCTCAGATTAATCAAGCCTTAAAGGGAACCGGATTGACTATAGACGATCTTGCCGAAATTAATTTGATAGCAGGATTGAAATTTTATTTTAAAATCACTTGTGCAAACTGCGGCGCTGTATTAGAGGATATAAAAGATAGCTCGAATCGAGATAGCACGTTTTGCCAATCTTCGGTTTGTAGAGGCTTGCATAACGAAAAGAATATTAATAAAAAATATTTATATCTCGACGTCACCGTAAGCTATCATGGTGTGACAGAGGTTGTAACTACGGTATTTACATATTTGGATAAAGAAGACTTTACCCAAACAATGTACGATTTATTTAGTGTATATAACATTTATTCCACTAGCCCAAAAGATATGCAATTTGATTTTGCAGCTCCTGACGATATCGGCGGTGTTCAACCGAACGTATACTTGTATAACGGCGTAGACAGCGAGGAAGAGGGTTACGGCACAACCACAAGAGAAACCTATAAGCTTGAAGAAAGTATTAAAGCCAATTTGACAAGCACGGGTGACGTTACGATAACGAGCTCGAGTGGAGATATAAGAAGTATACTTGGAACTGTTACTTCTTATGGCGCAATGACTCTTGAAAGAGTAAATATCGGTAATGGAAGTAGCAGTAGCAATATTTATATAAGGAATTCACTCACCGTAAATTCCACTGCTAGGGTACATGGAAGTATATACGCAAGAAACACGGTTAAAATTACAGGTCCCAATTCCACTACTACTATGGTGGACGGCACTATCTATGCGCTCGGTAACGTAACCATCCAAAATTGTACAGTAGGTAGAATAATAGGCGGAGCTGGCTGTAATATTACACTTATTAATGCCAACTGTAATAGCATATCTACAGACGGAAGCGTTACTATTGACAAATCCACAGTTACAGGCAATGTGTATTGTGGCGACCTAACGATGAAATCAAGCGGAAGAGAGTCGAAGATTACAGGTAAAGCCGAGGTTAAAGGAAATCTTGTAATTGAATCGACGGATTCGGGCAAAAATACAATAGGTAGCACGTCTAATCAAAATGTTATTAACGTAGGCGGTAACGCAACTTTTAAGGGTAATAGCTCCAAGGTCTCCGAAATACTCGGTAACGTCATTATAGCAGGTTCAATAAATTATAATAACAGCAAGTCTGTTACCAAAATAAACGGTAGCTTGCACGTAAAAGGAGATATACCGGTTACTATTGGCGAAGAAAGAATTAACGCATGTTATCTATCTGCACTCGAGGTTACAGGCGACGTTCTTTTGTCGTCGGGCAAGGGTTGCATTCCGCTTTTTGGTAAAGAAAACGGCTCGACCTCTGAGGCTAAAACCGTGATTGGCGGTTTGTTGACAGTCTATACCGATATGCTTATTGGCGATGAGCTAGGCGGTATTATCGATGGCGAGGAGAAATCAACAGGCGTTTCTTACACCTTTGTAGATGGCACTCCCAAATACGTCAATTTGAATGGGGCAACCATTAACAAGCTTTATATCAAAAAGAAAGGTTCAACGAGCGACATAACTCAGGCGCTATTACAAAATGGTACGATAGTATCAGGAATTGAAGCCGAACAAATAATTGTATCGGGTATTACAATCGAAGAAAACTGCGTTGTAATGGCAGAGGGAATAAACGGCGCATTTGTTGCCGTAGATAACTCCAAATTAAAGGGGAAAATCGTAGCAAATAGAATGTTTTCCTTGCACGAGGGAAGTATTTTATATGCTACCCAAAACGGTTTCGTTCACGTTTCAGGAACGGAAACGGAAAAAGCTTTGGCTTATATCGACGGCGAAATTGAAGGAGAACTTGTTGTCGGTCAAAAGATTACGGTTTCTCAAGCGAACGGTGAATTAAAGATTAAGTCAAAAGCAGTTTTGCATGGAAATTCTTTAGATAAAGATATTTATATAAACGGCGACCTAACTGTTGAAGCCCATTCTATGGCGGATATAACAAACAATCCCGAACAATTTGCGCCGAGATTAACAACCGAAAACAACAATGGAAGTAGAATCTACCTTTCCACAGGCACTGCGCATTTAAACGGGTGGGTTTACGATTTTTATGTAAATAACGCTGAAGTCATAATGCAGGACGAAATCGAAGGTATGGCAGGCAAGCCGTATATCAAGGGTACTACGTTTGATTCGTCAGACTTCGTAACAATAGGTGAAAACGGTCTTATAAATTCCGAGGGCGCTACCTATACAAACGATAACGTAATAGTATACGTCTATAAAACTCCTATGGAGCCATTGGGCGACTTGACTATTTCGGGTACTCTTGTAATAAAGAAAGGCGAACGTCTAGAATGTAATTCTCTAAAAGTTAAACGAATAATTACAGATGATATCAACGAAGAATTGACGCCGTCTAATTTTGATTCTGCTAAAACAAGAATTGTTAATCGCGTCAACAGCTTCAATTTTAATAGCGATAGTAGAGTTGTAGGTATAACCGTAAATGGTGATACCCAAATCAATCAAACTGTTTCGGACAAGATAATGATTACAGGCTGCACCTTTAACGGTTGGCTAAAACTGAAAAACGTATCTGGAACGGTCATTATTGACAGGAGTGAAGTAACAGGTGCAAGATATACGACATATGCAAGCAACGACACCAAATCCAACAATGCTTATAAGGGTTGTTTGGATGTCGGAAGCGCCAATTTGCATCTAGAAAACAGTTTCGTAGGCGGAACAGCGAGCAAAAACAACGTGACTCAAGATTCTTCGATACCATATCAAGGTAACGTTTACACCAATGGCGTTTTTACAATGAACGGCGGTCAAGTATATGGCACCGTTTACTGCTCGTATGCAACTGATCTAATAGACAACAAAATAAGCGGCGGATTAGTTATGTCGACCACTTCTTCGGTATCGGTTAATTGGTCTCCAACGTTTATCAACAAGTTTATTTACGGACCAAAGGTAAAGGCAACCGTAACAAGTGGCACGTTGTGCGGTACGTCACCATCTTCAACAGCAACAGCGAATAATCTCAATACAAATTCTTATTTTATCCGCTTGCAGGACTTAACTATGAGCGATAGCGCGGTTATTGCCGAATACGTTTCGGTATTCGTAGACGATGGCGCTGACACCAAGCTTGCAGGCAAAAATATAGGGAACGTTTATGCAAAGACTGCTAAGTTGACAATCTACGTTGCCGATTCACTATCTACGACTAAGATTGCAGGGTACATGTACTGCGTAGGACAACTACAATATGCGGACGGTTTAACTCCAACTGCCGCAAAGGGCTTATATGCTAAAAATACCACTATTCCGATAAGTGAAAACAATATACCTTTTGAAAATATAAACGGAAACGTTGATATAGTAGGATCCTTAACCTTTGACGTTTCGTTTAATAACGTTACAGGTTACGTTTACGCACCCAAAGCTAATGTTACGCTTAATTCGACGGTAGAAGGCAATATAGAGGCGAACACGTTATATGTAACGCCTAAGTCCCAAACCGAGATAAAGGGCAATGTGCTTGTAAACAGTCTATACGTTTATACAGATAGCTACAAGGTACATTTCCTTGAAAATGTTAAAACCTCTTTGTTAGCGGTAAATTTGAAACTAAAATCTACCGGTGGCGACATAACGCTTACAACAAAAATCGATAATCCCGACGGACAATTTGCACCCACCGTATCGGGTGGAAGCTACGTATCGTTTTATGAAAACGTTTATGTTTCCAAGGGAACATCGGGTAGCGGCAGAGCATTCTTGAGATGCTGTACTTTTGAAAAACGCAACGTCAAAAATAGTAATAACGGCGCAACGCTCTATGCAGATAGAGGAGTTTACGCAAGCACCGTTAATTTTTACGGAGCAGGCTACGTAAGTACTCAACAGCACTGCTTCACCACAGGACTTGGCGTATACAACATTTCGTCGTCAAATTATTCAACCAACTATGGTTCTATTGTGGCGGGTATTGCAAAGAGCGAAACAACGAGCTACGGTTTGTATCTTTCTGACACGAATTGCTATTCGAATGTAGTATTGTTATCTAGTCAATCGGCGTACTTGACCAAAACAACTCTTGGTGAAAGGGCAAATGCAGATTCGATGTCTGCCGATAGAAAAAAGAGCTATCAAAAATACTATAGCTTTGGCGGCGACGTAACAATGAATGAAACTCATATCGAGAGCATTACTTCGACCAATTCCGCCGACCCCGGTGCATACACATATGTCAACGTAGTTGGCAATCTAACGCTACAAAACAATAGCTACATAGGTTCTTCTTATTCAACCGAACGTGTACACGCACACACGGGCTTTAAGGGCGTTTACGTCGCAAAAAAATTGACAATCGATAGTGGCTGTACAATTCGTCTTAATATTTATTGTAAGGGCGCCTTAAACAACAATGGTTCTATTCAATTAAACATTGAAAAGAAAATAGAATGGAGAGATACCAAGGGTTGGGGCTGGACTGACGATTGGGAATATATGGAATCAATATATACTTGCGGTGGCGTGGTTTATTCAAATGGTTATAGTGGCTCGGGATATTTGTCTTTAGACTCATATACAAAAAGCTACCATATGGAGAAAAATGGTAAATGGCAGAAATTTTATCTAAAAGAGAATGAAGGTCATAATACTATTGCAGGTGTTATCGATAAGCCTGAAAGAAAAAAGGATTACTCTTTCTGCACCCATAATAGTGCAAATCGTAATACCAATTCCTCAAGCGCAGAGAGTTGTCCTTTTGCACCCAATAAGATAACTTCAACAACTCTTGCAGGGAATCTAGTAAATTGCGGTGTGTCGAGAGACAACTCTACTCCTACCGCTCCAACGAAAGACAAATTGCAGGGGTTTGTCGGTGTAGAATGGAATACAACTGAAGCTACCGAGGGAAAATATAAAACTCCTTTAAGCATTATCGCTTTCTCACACGCAACGACTATTAAAATAGAAGAGGTGACGCTTGTATCTAAAACATCACTGCCATCCACACAACTAGACACAAGCAACCGAACGTATTGGAAACCGCAGGCAATTCCTTTAAGGTGGTATTTGCCAACTCAAACAACGGCAGGCGAACCTGTTAGCCTCAATCCTAACGCTAACAATATGATGACCGTTGCACAAAAGAAACTTGGACAATCCATAGACGCACTTGAAGCTTGTCAACAAAATTTCAAAGAATTTCGCGAATTAAATGTTTGGGAATGGATTAAGGGTGACGCGATTAAAATAGCAAAGGAATTGAAAAACAACGCAAAAAGTTTCTTTAAGAATCTGCCAACTTTATTTACGCCGTCATCTTCATATTTGGGCTTAAAGTTTAAAAATGATGCCGACGCAAAATTCTATAGAGTTACGGCAACCAAAGCTTCAAGCGTTATGAGTGACGCTAATGGTAAGGATTTGCTTGTAATTACAAGACGTTGTATGGTTGTCAATGGCACATTCCCGTCGGGGAAGTTGTTGAACGACCTTATCGAGCATGTAAATTGGAATCCTGATTGGGTTATTCCGATAAACGTTAAATTTAACCAAAGACCCGTAGGACTTGTATTTTTCAATAGCGGTGTAGTGCCATATAGCGTCTTTGACGGCAAGAATACCGAATATCGTAAATATACCAAGGAAAGTACCGAAAAAGACAGCGCGGGTAGGTGGTATTGGGGCGACGACGGCTCCGAGGGCTGGTACGGCACGGCAACCCCCTCAAACGACGTAACTTGGACGTTCTTTACTTGTGAAGATCCAACAAGACCATACACGAGCAAAGCAAAGGATTTGCATATCATTTTACCGAAAAATGCAAAAATGGTATGGGAAAAAGATAAGGATAGCTGTCTAAATATTATTGGTAATGGCAGAGTCTTCTTGTATCTACAAGAAGGTACCGATATCAAGATTATAGGTAACGGCTTTTCGAATTGGATTCACGACGAATATATGAGCGGAATAGACAGTTGGCTAGATCAATGGAGAGGCGAAGACGCTACCTACAACGTATTTGGCGGAGTTAGATACGTTCAAACTGAAGGATCTGGAATTGACGAAACCACGTATTATAAGAATGGTCAAGTTGTTATGGACGAAGCTGCATATAATAGCGGACACTTCCAATTACAGCCTCGTATCTACATTATAGGTACCGGTGGAAACATTAATTTTGAAGTACAAGACTTCCAAACCGCAGCCTATGTTTATATGCCATCAGGCTATACGTATGATGATGGTGCAGGTAAAAATACATTCAAAATAAGTTCCAACCACAACGCAGCAGGTTCGGGAAATTGGGATGTATACGGAATTTACGTATGTGATGACTTTGAATATGGCAACGGCACGGGTGCAAAGGTTAGATACTATAAAACAGCGCCCGATTTGTCCAATACCGTATTTAAGTATACGAAGAACGGATATACAACCACTTCGATAGGAGACAATCGATCATCTTATCAGCTTGCTGAGTTTTGGGATTATCCGACCGACCTACCCGTTTCGAGTATGGATTGGTACTATAGAGGTATCGCAATCAGCTAAACGTCATTATCAATGTCATTATCAATGTCATTCCGACCGAAGTGGAGGAATCTCATCCTTGTAAATGTCATTCTGAGCGAAGCGTAGCGTAGTCGTAAGGATCTATTCCTTGTTCGTCATCCTGAGCGAAGCGTAGCGTAGTCGAAGGATCTCATCCACTCTTTGTTAGAACAAAGAATGAAATCTGCCTTGATTGGCAGATGAAATCCCTACAGGATGAAATCACTTCGTGATGAAATCCGCCTTTCATGCGGGTTTTGGACTTCGTGATTGTATAGTGTTGTGCATGTCATTCTTACCCATATAACGTCATCCTGAAAGCGTTGCGAGTGGAGTCGTGAGGATCTAATCCTTGTTAGCATCCTCGAACTGCCAAAATGTCATTATCAATGTCATTCCGAGCGTAGTCGAGGAATCTAATCCTTGTTACGTCATGTCGAGCGTAGGCGAGACATCTCCCTACAAGCACAAACTTCTTTCAACGCAAACAAACACTTCATCTCAATTAATTGCACATTAAAGCAGTCATTTAACGTACTACAAACAAAGAAAAAGATATGATTAAACGAAGACTTAAAAAATTAATTAAAAATAAGAGGGGATTCACCCTTTTGGAATGTATTACCGCAATAACCATTATCGGCATAATGAGTGGGGCTATGATGGCGCTTTTTTCGCAGGGTATCAAATTTATATCTAAGGCGCAAAAGTTAGATGAAATTTCGCAAGAAGCGTCTAGTATAGTTATTATGGGCAATGAAAATTCCACTTCGGGCGTAATAGGTGATGACGGAGATAAGTTCTACGTTAAGGGGCTCCCCGTATTGATAGAGTTTAATATCAGCGTAGGAAGTGCAGGCTTAATTCAGTTAGCGCCAAAGGAATTTAATTTCCAAGCAGGCGTTGTAATCAATAATGGAACTCAAACAAAGGTGGTATATTACGATATTACACCCGAGGAGCTGAACGACATTAAATAAAAGTGCAATCCAAATGTCATTCTGAAAGCGTTAATGTCATTCCGAGCGTAGTCGAGGAATCTCATCCACTTTCGTCATTCTGAGCGTAGTCGAGGGACCTCATCCTTATAAATGTCATCCTCAAGCGAGAGCAACGGAGTCGTGAGGATCTCCTCCACTCTTTGTTGGAACAAAGAATGAAATCTGCCTTGATTGGCAGATGAAATCCCTACAGGATGAAATCACTTCGTGATGAAATCCGCACATCAGCGGGTTTTGGACTTCGTGATTGTATAGTATTGTGCATGTCATTCTTACCCTATAACGTCATCCTCAAGCGAGAGCAACGGAGTCGTGAGAATCTAATTGACAGCACCGCTGTCATCCCGAGCGTAGTCGAGGGACCTCACTACAAGCACCGACTCTTTCAAAGCTAACAGCTCGTCACAATTAATTGCACATTAAAAAACTAATTTACAGTACTGTAAAAAAGCTTATAGATATGAAAAGACGTAGATTTACTAAAATTTTGAAGAATAAGAGGGGTTTTTCCCTTGTAGAATTGATTGTTGCCGTTTTGCTAATGGCAATGATTTCTACTTCTCTATCTTCGATTTTAGGTTCTACTCTTAGTCTTTATAATAGGGCTGAAATGAACTCTCTATTATACAATGTGAGTCAAAAACTTCATATAGCGTTAGATAACGAGCTGTTGACCGCACGTGATTTAACTCTTTATGAACGCGCTCAAAATAAGCCTGAAACACTTGTTAAAAAAGAATATCAATACTTTATTCAAAAAGATTCCGACGGATATATCTACGTATATTCTTTTAACACTGTAACCAATAAAACAGTTAAAGAACATATTTTGCTGTCCGACAAATCTTACAGGGGAGCCACGGTAAAAGAATTATATTTTACTTATAGCTCGGTAAGTGATAAGCTCAATTATTCGGATACTGTACTAAAAGATGAATGTATGCGTATTGTGAATATCACCACAACGATAGTGAAAAACGGAGTAGAATATACACATACCTCAACTATAAGATTATATAATATGGCTGTGTATGGCACTGAACTTAAAATCAAACTTTCGTCAAGCTCGACCGCCGTTGTGCCTAATTATGTAAGAAGCGTTAAATTTTTATCGGTTATGTACTACGCAACGCAGTTTTTTGAGGTATAATGACCTATGATTGATTACTTTATAGGTGCAATTATATTTATTTACGGTTTGATTTTCGGTAGCTTTCTCAACGTATTGATATATAGAATCCCGAGAAAGAATTTCTTTTCAAGTGTTAGCTCATACTGCCCCGAATGTAAACATAAATTGGCTTGGTATGACCTTATTCCTGTGTTTAGTTATATATTTTTAAGGGGTAGATGTCGCTATTGTAAAGAAAAAATTAGCGTCAGATATCCGATTGTTGAACTTTCGAATGCAGTATTATGGGTGCTTTCGTTCGTTTTTTTTAGAAACTCTATTTCAGATATTATTTTATCGGCAGTATTATTTAGCTTGCTTATTGTTATTGCCGGAATTGATTTAGATACCCAAGAAATACCAAACGGATTGGTTATAGCCGTTTTGGTTCTTGGCGTTATTCGATTCATTCTATCATTTTTCTTTGGTGATATGCTATGGTTCGAGCATTTAATCGGCGCTGCTTGTATCAGTATTCCTTTTTTAATTATAGCCTTAATAACGGGTGGCGGTATTGGTGGCGGAGATATCAAGCTTTGCTTTGCGGTAGGATTGTTTTTGGGCTGGAAACTAACCCTAATGGGTACCTTCCTCGGAATAATCTTAGCAGGAATAATCGCCTTGGTAATCATGATAAAGCACAAAAAATCGGGCACTATTCCATTAGCGCCATCGCTATGTTTCGGCTTTGCAACGGCGCTGTTGTTCGGAAATATGATATTAGAATTGATATTCTAACCACGTTTCTAATGTGCAATGTGCAACATACAATGTCATCCTGAGCGAAGCGTAGCGTAGTCGTAAGGATCTAATCCTTGTTACGTCATTTCGAGCGTAGTCGAGAAATCTCATCCATACAATGTCATCCTCAAGCAAGCGTAGCGTAGTCGTGTAGCGTAGTCGTAAGGATCTAAATCCTTATAAATGTCATTTCGAGCGTAGTCGAAGGTGAATTGACAGCTCCGCTGTCATCCCGAGCAACGTCGAGGGACCTCATTTCGCTTTCGTCATCCTGAGCGGAGTGCAACGGAGTCGTGAGGATCTTATCCTCGTTACGTCATTTCGAGCGTAGTCGAGAAATCTCTATCAAATCACTGACTTATTTC
>CALYRM010000007.1 GCA_945482995.1 uncultured Clostridia bacterium
TGTCATCCCGAGCAACGTCGAGGGACCTAATAAGCCCAATGCAAATGCTATGATACAAAAAAGGATGTCATATGATGTAAAAATATAACCGCTTGATCAAATAAACCGTAATGGAAAATGGATATTTCCACGTTGGTCGACATTACATCCAAAAAAATCATCACAAAAAAAGTTCAATTATTCTACCATCAATAATTGAATTTTTTTTATATTAGTGTTATAATAATTTCTAGTATAAGTCAAAAACTGCTATTTGGAGTTAAAAATGTCATTAGAACAACAAAAATATGAAAACATTATATCGTCATTGAGTGCGTCAACAGTTTCTCAAGTTGATGGAGTTGCAGATTTGTCTATGGACAGTGGCGCAACCTTTTCGGGTAGGCTGTTTCGCTCAACTGCCAATTGTGTTCAGGTAACGATTGTAGAAAAAAGCGCGATAATTGATATATCTATCAAGGCTTATTATGGCTACAAAGTTCCCGAATTAGCGTTTGCTATTCAAAAGGCGGTTAAGCAAAAGGTTGAATCGGCTACACCGTATAAAGTAAAATCAGTTAATGTTAATGTAGTAGGAGTGGTATTCAAATGAGAAAGAATGCAAGAAATGCAGTATATTTATTATTATTCGAGTATACTTTTGAAAAAAAGATAAACGAACGCACAAAATCGCTTTTATATGCTAACGCAACAATGACCGATGAAGATAAGGCATATAGCGATAAAACCCTTGAGGGCATTGTATCGCATATGGACGAGTTGACTGACGTCATAATGAAGTACGCCGTTGGTTACGCAACCCCAGATAGATTGAATAGAGCGGACTACACGGCTCTATTATACGGCGCATACGAACTTTTATTTGCGCCCGATATTCCCAAAGGTGTAGCAATCAGCGAAGCTATCAATCTTTCCGAAGAGTACGGTGGCGAGAAAAGCGTTTCTTTCGTAAACGGAATTTTATCAAGTATAAATAAGGGCAACTAATGGAAACACTAACCGTATCAAAGTTAAATGAGTATATAAGACTTGCAATCACAAAACAGGACTTCCTTCAAAAAATCACAGTATTTGGGGAAGTTTCTTCTTTTAAGTATTCGGGTGCGCATGCTTATTTTGTATTAAAGGATGCGGACGGAGCAATTCAATGTTCGTGCTTCTATGCAAAGAAAACCTATAATCCGTCAAAGGACGGCGAAAGCTGTATTTGCACAGGAAAAGTCGACTATTACGGAAAGTCGGGCAAGCTATCCCTTATCGTTGAAACCATTCAACCGGTAGGAAAGGGCAGTCTTCACATAATGCTTGAAAAGTTAAAGGCGAAACTTCTTCAAGAGGGATTGTTTGACGAGAGCCACAAAAAGGCGATACCGAGTTATTGTAAGAACGTCGGAGTAGTTACAAGCAAAACGGGAGCGGTAATAAGAGATATTGTGCGTACCGTTCGTAACAAGAATAGCCTATTGAATATAAGCGTATTTGATGTTAGAGTTCAAGGAGAAAACGCAGCAGATGATATAGGAAGGGGCTTGAAGATAATGGACGAATTAGGCTTTGATTGCATTATTCTTGCTCGTGGTGGCGGTTCGTTCGAGGACTTAATGCCTTTTAACGACGAAAACCTTGCAAGGATAATATACGCAATGAAAACGCCTATAATTTCAGCAGTAGGACACCAAACCGACTATTCCATATCGGATTTTGTAGCCGACGCAAGAGCTGCAACGCCAACTGCGGCAGGCGAACTAGTAGCGTTTGACGAAGTTCAACTTAAAAATCAAATTTTCGCGTCATTATCTTTTATGGGCAACACCCTTTCAAGGCTTGAAACTAAGAGTGAGGATAGGACAAAAAGCCTTATAAACTCAATGGAAGATAAGGCGATGAGAAAACTCGAAAAAACCGAAAGCAACACGTTAATGCTAATGAATTCGCTAATCAATTCAACCGAAAAATTGGTTACTATGAAGGAACAGCTTATAGTGAAGAGTATGGCGAGTTTAGAGGCAAACAATCCTATAAAACTTTTGAAAAACGGCTATTTTAAGGTATCGAAAAATGGCAAGGTGCTATCGTTCGATGATGTCGAAAAAGGCGATGTTATCGACATAGTAAGCAATGAAGGCTTGATTAGAGCGACAGTTGATGATAAACAAAAAAACAAATGAAGGTTAAAGCAAAATAAATAATTGGGAGTTGTATATGGAATTTGAACAATTATTGAAACAATTGGAACAAATCGTAGCTAAGCTTGACAATCGTGATACCACGCTTGACGAGGGTATTCGTTTGTTTGAGGACGGGATAAAAATCAGCAAGCAATGCCTAAGCGCACTTAATGAAGCAAAAGGTAAAATTGTATTGCTAAAAAAGGAAATGGATAGCATTACCGAAACAGATTTACCAATAGATGACGAATAATGTCCAGTTTTTTAGATACAATCAAATTACCCGAGGGTATAAAAGAATTAGATATTAACGGACTAAACGCCATATGTAAAGAGGTAAGGGATTATATAATCATTACGGTTTTACTCTCTGGCGGTCATTTAGCCTCTTCTTTAGGCGTTGTCGAATTGACAACGGCTCTTTTATATGTCTTTGACGCTAAAACCGATAGGATTTTATTTGACGTAGGACACCAATGCTATCCGTATAAAATATTGACGGATAGAAAAGATAGGTTTAAAACTCTAAGACAGCACGGCGGAATCAGCGGTTTTCCGTCGCCAAAAGAAAGTAGCTACGACAAATTAGTAGCAGGACACGCAGGCACGGCGCTTGCCGAAGCTTTGGGGTATGCTATCGCTGACGGATTATCGGGCGAAAAGCATCATAACATCTCGATATTAGGTGACGGAGTTTTTGCAAACGGCTTAACTCTTGAAGCCTTGAACAATATAAATAGCTTTGGAAAGCAAATAGTAATAATCAACGACAATGAGTTCACTATCGATCATTCGGTAGGCGGTTATAGCGGTTATTTTAAAAAATTAAGAGCAAAGAAGTTTAGCGGTAAGGTTGAATACGGAGTATTTAGCGATCTAGACGTCGGATATATCGGCGTAGTTGACGGTCATAATATAGAAGAGTTAATTCAAGCCTTAGAATTAGCAAAGGACGAAGATAAAAGCGTTTTTGTTCATATTAGCACAGTTAAGGGCAAAGGCTATTTGCCTGCTGAGGATAACCCTGTTAAAAATCACTCTGTCGGAGCGGATAAAGGCTTTTCAGTGAGCGAGGGCGAAAGTATATTAAGACTTGCCGAAAAGGACGAAAAGGTTGTCGTCATCGTCGCCGCAATGGGTGACGGAAACGGACTTGCCGAATTTAAAAAACTATTTCCAAATAGATATATTGACGTAGGAATAGCAGAGGATTTAGCTGTAAGTGTTGCTTGCTCTCTTGCAAGAAGTGGATACAAGCCCATTGTATGTATCTATTCCACGTTTATTCAAAGGTCATTTGATCAAATTATAATTGAAGCAAAGGATTTACCGATAGTTTACGTTTTAGGTAGAAGCGGTATAGTAGGTGGTGACGGCGAAACACACCAAGGTATTTTTGCTTACCAAACCTTTTGTCCTGCTTCAAACGTCCTTATATGTTATCCATTCGGCGTAGAAGAGTTTGACTCGGTGTTGAATTGGAGCATAAACGAAGGTCGTTCAATAGCCATTTGCATACCCAAAGAAAACTATTCCCATAACACTAACGATAAGAATTATCCGAATTGGGAACTTGTGAAAGCAACCGAAAATCCCGCTGCGGTTATTTATGCTGTGGGCGCTGAAAGCGTAAAAAACGCAATCTATGTAAGCGAAATGTTAGAATATAGCGATATAAACGTAGATGTCGTAAACGTCAGGTTTCCGAATGTAATCGATAAACAGTTGGTAGGTAAATATCCAAAATGCTTCGTTGTAGACGAAAGCTATTTTGAGGGTGGTTTTAGCTCAAAGTTAAGCGGTTATACTAAAATAACACATTCATTTGTAGTTGAAGGCGTACCCACTCATGCAACAAAAGAAGAGTTATTATTTGATGCAGGAATGTCAAAGGGCAAAATCTATACCGCAATCAAAAAAGAGTTGAATGGAGACGAGGACGATGAGGCTTGATGTATTTCTTGTAGAAAATGGACTTGTCGACTCTCGAACAAGAGGCTTAAACTTGATAAAATTGGGCGGAATAAAGGTAAATGGTAAAATCGCAACGAAGCCCTCCTTGAACGTTGAGAAAAAAGATAACGTCGAGGTAGACGATATAATAAAATTTGCGTCTTTAGGCGGGTTAAAATTATACGAAGCGATAACAAAGTTTTCTATTGACGATCTTGGAGTATGCGTAGATTTGGGCGCATCAAACGGTGGATTTACTGATGTGCTTTTGCGCTCAGGCGCTGAAAAGGTTTATGCGGTCGATGTAGGCGAATGTGCGCTTCCCGATAATCTCAAAAATGATAGAAGAGTTGTCGTAATGGATAGAACAAACGCAAAGACTGTTCCTTTGGAAAACGAGAGCATTGATTTTATTTCAGCGGATTTAAGTTTTATTTCAATAACCAAAGTATTACCCGAAATTTCAAGGCTACTCAAAAATGGCGGAAGAACGGTAATACTGATAAAACCGCAGTTTGAGGTTGGCAAAAGCAATTTGACAAAAATGGGACTTGTGAAATCCGAAAAAGTAGCATTAAATGCAGTTAACGAAATACTAAACTTCGCGCTATCAGTTGGCTTGATAAAAGTCGGCGTTACCAAGATTCCCGAACTTTTCCAAAACAAAAATATCGAATACCTAGCGTATTTAAGAAAAGAATAAATATCGATAAAAAGTTTCTCTTTAATTAAATATTCGTATATTTTATAAATACTACTTGATTTTTTGCATAAAAAATCATAAAATTGAATTATGAAAATTGCAGTAATCGTAAACAGCTCAAAGAAAGGGAGTGAAGAAACATCTCGAGAAATTCAAAATCAACTTTCTAAATATGAGGGAGTGGATTTTTTTGTTTCTGATGGCGTAGAAATTCACGAAAACATAAATATGATTTTTGTTGTAGGGGGTGACGGCACCCTTCTTAGAACTGTCTCCAAGGCTGTGGAACTTAATGTACCGATTATATGCTTTAATACCGGGAAAGTTGGTTTCTTAGCTGAGGTTAGCTCGGTTGACGGAGTGGAAAATGCAATTAAGCGGATATTAGAAGGCGACTATGAAATCGAGAATAGGTCGTTACTTGAATTGACATATCATGACCAACTGTATTATGCGCTCAATGACGTTAGCATTACCAAAGACGAATATACAAACGTAATCAAGACGTTTGTTCAAAGCCAAGGTAAAACAATAACGTCATTCCAAGCGGACGGAATACTTGTTTCGACGCCTACTGGGTCAACTGCCTATTCGCTTTCTGCCGGTGGTCCGATAATTTCGCCCGACGTTGACGCAATGCTTATGACACCTGTTTGTGCTCATGTTTTATTTTCAAGACCAATGCTTTTTAAGGGTAGCGATATTATCCGAATAGGCGCTGAATCAAAAAAAAGTGTTTTGATAAATGTGGACGGCAAAAAAATAGCCAAATTTACAGGTACCGATTATTTTGAGGTTACTACTTCGCAAAAAACAATAAAGCTAATAAAGCTTCACGACGAAAGCTTTTATACAAAACTACAAAAGAAACTTCTACAATGGACTGTAGAAAATAATAACTAGTAGATAGAGGTTTACAATGGCAAGATCTGAAAGACAATTAAATATTATTGAAATTATTAAAAACAAAGAAATAGAAACACAAGGACAATTAGTAGACGAATTGGTTGCTCTTGGTTACAAGGTAACGCAAGCAACTGTATCTCGTGATATAAAAGAACTAAACTTAATAAAGAAAAATATAAACGGTAGATATCGTTATACAATGTTAGATCAAGCCGAAAAAAAAGATGAAAACGATAACAAAATGATAATTTTATATCGTGAAGTAATGATTAGCGTTACTCAAGTAAACAATCTTGTAGTTTTGCGCTCAAAACCGGGAACAGCCGGTTCGGTTGCAGCTATAATCGATAACTTCCGATATTCAAACAAATTGGGTACCATAGCAGGCGACGATACCGTATTGATTATTTTATCATCGGACGAAGCAGCAACGGTATTTGCAGATAGGCTTAAGGGGATGCTTTAATGTTAGTTTCGCTACATATCAAAAACATAGCGTTAATTGAAGAATGCTCGATAGAATTTACTAACGGAGTAAATGTCTTGTCGGGTGAAACGGGTGCAGGTAAATCTATAGTAATAGATTCGCTTAGTTTTGTTTTGGGTGGACGAGCAGACAAGTCGCTTATACGCTACGGAGCGAGCCAAGCCTCGGTAGAGGGTGTATTTGAAGTTGATAATTCGTTATTCCCGATAATGGAAGACTTGGGACTCGATGCTGACAACACCATTGTGATAAAACGCACAATGACCGAAACACGCAATGATATAAGAGTAAACGGCAGCGTATTTACACTTGCAATGCTCAAAAAGTTAACTTCGGTTTTAGTTGATATACTAGGGCAGCATGAGCATCAATCTTTGCTCAAGGTTTCAAATCATATTTCGATAATAGATAAGTATTCGGACAAAATCAGCGGATTGATTTCGGACTATGAAAGCTGTTATCAAGAATATAAAAAGGTATCTGCCGAATTAAACTGCTTTGGTGACAAGAGACAAAGAGAAAGAAGAAAGGATAGTCTTGAGTCTCAAATTGAAGAAATAAAGAGAGCGGATGTTAAGGAAGGAGAGGAAGAGGAACTCCTAAAAAAGAGAGAGAAATATCGTAACGCCGAGAAGCTTTTAGAGGGCGTAAGCGGTGCATATAATTCTATAAGCGGCGAAGAAATAAGTGTTGACGGCTTGTTGTCGCAATCGATTAGGTATTTGCGTTTAGTATCCAATCACGACGAAGCACTAGCCGAATTAGAAGAACGCTTGGAAAATGCGAGAATTGAAATTAGGGACGTAGCAAACACTTTGGAGAGTTATTCTGATAATTTTGATTTTGATTCCAACACGTTTGACAAAATAGAGCGTAGAGTAGACACAATCAAACTTTTGAAACGCAAATACGGTGCAACGGTGGAAGAGATTTTATCTGAGTTATCCAAAATGGAATGCGAATACGACGAGTTGTGCAATGCGGACGCCACCATATTAATACTACAAAAGAAACAAGCGGATTTAGAAAAGAAATTGTTCGACAAAGGCGATAAATTGAGCAAGGAAAGACGAGCAACGGCGCTACGTTTTGAAAAGGCTATCTTGAGAGAATTAAACGATCTTGCTATGAAAGGAACGGAGTTTAAGGTTTCATTTAATGAAGAGAGAACGCCCGACAATTTTTTGGATTATATCACGCCTAACGGCTTTGATGAAGTGGAATTTTTGATATCTCCAAACGTTGGCGAGCCACTTCGCAATTTGAGCAAGATTGCATCGGGCGGAGAGATGTCAAGATTTATGCTTGCAATCAAAAACATAATAGCAGGCTTGGACGGAATTGAAACAATGGTATTTGACGAAATAGATACAGGTATTTCGGGTAGAGTTGCGCAAACCGTTGCCGAAAAACTAAATAATATAAGCGTAGGTAAACAAGTTATTGCAGTTACCCACCTTCCGCAATTAGCGTCTTTTGCCGATACACATTTTTTGATTAGCAAAAGTATAGTTGGCGGTAAAACCCTAACAAACCTTGTCGTACTTAACGAGGACGAACGAATAGAAGAAGTTTCGAGATTAGCAGGAGCTGTAACCGAGGTAGGCAAGCTTCACGCAAAACAAATGATAGACCACGCAAGGGAAATAAAAGCGAACCAAAAATTGTCATCCTAACCATACCAATCGTCATCCTGAGCGGAGTGCAACGGAGTCGTGAGGATCTCATCCATATTATGTCATTCCGAGCGAAGTCGAGGAATCTCATCCGCTTTGTCATCCTGTGCCATAAATTGTCATCCTCAAGCGTTGTGCAACGGAGTCGTGAGGATCTCATCCATATTATGTCATCCCGAGCGAAGTCGAGGAATCTCATCCGCTTTGTCATTCCGACCAACGTGGAGGAATCTCATCATTAAAATGTAATTCTTGTGCTATAAGCTGTCCTTCCGAGCGCAGTCGAGGAATCTCATTCTTCTAATGTCATTCCGACCAACGTGGAGGAATCTAATCCTTGTTTCGTCATCCTTGACCCGCTTTCGTCATGTCGAGCGTAGTCGAGACATCTCTATACAATCACAGACTTTTTGCTTAGCATACAAGGAATATTAATTGGATAATTGCACATTAAAAAGTCAGTAATCTAAAAAAAAACGTTACAATAAACAAACAGTTTGAAAACCGCTGCACCATATCATCAAATAAGCCAAAATTGCATATTGTGCATTTAGCACTTAGGTTGTGGTACGGCTACAACGTTTTTTCCAAAACTTGGTATTCCTCGACAAAATATTAATTATTTGTATATTCCTTAAAGCTATTCACAAAATAACCTTGAGGAAGATATGAAGAAAATATACAAATTTATATTTATAATTGCCATTTTATTAGTTACATTATCCGCTGGGCGCGAAGCGATACAAGCAAGCGCTACAAGCGGATTTTTGTTGTCCGAAAAAGTATATTTGGGGGGCTTTCCGGTAGGAATTGATACTCTGAGCGAAGGACTTTATGTTGACGAATTGGCGACTATTACTACAGAAAACGGACTTGTAACTCCGCTAAAAGATAAAGGAATTGACGAGGGCGATATATTATTGAAAGTAAACGGAAATACCGTTTCTTCAAAAGCAGAGGTTTCAAAATCAATTAAGCCAAAACGCACAAATTACCTTGAATTATTAGACGACAAAAAAGAAAAATTTATTGTTGAATGTACACCGATATTTGATGATAAGAGCCAAAGTTATCTTTTAGGATTATATTTGTCCGATAGTATCGAAGGCATAGGAACGGTAACCTTTATTAGAAGCGACGGAAGATTCTCAGCTCTTGGGCATCCGATAGCAAATGATAAAGGAAAAGCGGTAGCTACGAACAACGCAAAAATATTTAAATGCACTATCGATAGCGTTACGCCATCAAAAAAAGATTTTCCCGGAAAAATTAACGGAAGTTTTTCTATTGACGAAGCGATAGGCAGAGTTGTTAAAAACACCGATTTTGGTATTTATGGTGTAATGAATGGTGACGAATATAAAAAGAGAACTATTCAAACCCAATCTAGATTGCTAATATCAACGGGCAAAGCAAAAATCTTTACTACTATAGTAGATAATAAGCCCGATTATTACGATATAGAAATTTTGTCATTATCAATGCAACCAAGAGTTAAAGAAAAGGGAATGTTGATAAAAGTAACCGACCCAAGACTTTTGGCAATTGGTGGAATTGTTCAAGGTATGAGCGGTAGTCCAATAATCCAAAATGATAAATTAGTAGGCGCAGTTACCCACGTCTTGATAGAAGACACCACAAAGGGCTACGGAATATATTCGGATTTCTTGTTTGATATATCAAACGAAGAGTAAGCCGTTAGTGTGTACCATTCCATAGTGTCATTCTCAAGCGTTGTGCAACGTAGTCTAAGAATCTCATAAAAATGTCATCCTGAAAGCGTAGTAGTGGAGTCGTGAGGATCTAATCCACTTTAGCATCCTCGAACCAACAGAATGTCATTCCGAGCGTAGTCGAGGGACCTTATCCTTGTTATCGTCATTCCGAGCGTAGTCGAGGAATCTAATCCTTGTTCCGTCATTCCGACCGAAGTGGAGGAATCTCTATAAGAGCACCGACTATTTGCGAAGCATACGAACAGTCATAAAGCATTTGCACATTGCACAATAAAGATTTTGAATTAAGCTTTTACGAAACATAATTCAAAATCTTATCATATTTAGCTTATCTCAAACCATAATCATAATTATGAAAAAGCTATCATTTTTTTATTTTATACCTTATGATTTAAAGTACTTGATAGGCAAACATAAAAAGGAATTGATTTTCTGTTCTTTTTTATTTATAGTAGGACTTATCATTGGAATAATAATTGCCGCAAGTTCAAGTAGCGACTTTTCCGGATCGTTTATTCTAATACTTTCAAACGAATTTAATCCCTTTAAAAGTCTATGGATATATACCGCAATTTTGTTTTTTTCTATGGTGCTTTGCTTTTTATCTAGTTGGAAAAAGCCATTTTTTATTGGATTAGCTTTTGTAATTGGTTTTATTGGCTACATATTTGGAAGAATTTGCACGTTTTCGATTACCGAAAACGTATTTTGGGGTTGTGTATCAATAGTTATATTCGTAATACCAAACGCCTTGACTATCCTTTTTGCTACTTTCATAGTTTTAAGCAAAATGCAAAACTATGTTATGTGCGGCTCATTAAAACAAAATTCAACGCAAGTTATTTGGTGTATAAAATGTTTTGCATTGGCATTCGGGGCTCTTTTTGTCGTAAACGTTGTAATAGGTGGGATAATCAATTTGTTGGTAAATATAATCTAGTATAATCATTGCAAGAATATGCATACTAAAAATGGAGGTAATAATGAAAAAACTGATATTGTTAGTATGCTTAGTTTTTTTGTTTGCAACGCCTGTTGTGTTTGCAAACGCAGAAAACGAAACGAGAGGAATAACGACTTCGGCAAAGTCGGCTTATTTAATAGATAGCGGACTAAACGAAGTTATTTATGAAAACAATTCTACCGAACGATACCCGATAGCAAGTATGGTTAAAATAATGACGTTATTGCTTGCGTTTGAAGAAGTTGACAATGGTAACGTTCAAATAGATGAAAAAATAATGATAAGTCAAGATGCAATGAGTATGGGCGGTTCTCAAATGTTTTTGGAAGAAGGGCTTGAATACTCTTTTTCGGATTTACTAAAAGGTATTGTCGTAGTTAGCGCAAACGACGCATGCGTAGCTGTTGCCGAAAGAATATCCGGTAGCGAAGAGAGCTTTGTCGCTAAAATGAACGATAGAGCCGAAGAGCTGAAAATGACAAATACAAGCTTTGTAAATTGTACCGGTTTACCCGCGGTAGGCGGTTATTCGTGTGCAAAGGACTGTGCTATTATGCTTAGTGAACTTTTAAAACACCCTAAATACCATGATTATTCAACCGTATGGAACGAAGAGTTTAATCATCCCGACGGCAGAACGACCATTTTTACAAATACCAATAAACTTATAAGATTTTATAAGGGTTGTGATGGCGGTAAGACAGGCTTTACTCAAGAAGCAGGCTTTTGTTTGACTGCTACTGCCGAAAAAGAAGGATTAAGATTTATATCTGTTGTTATCGGTGAAAGAGATAGCAAGGTGCGTTTTGAAGATAGCAAGAAACTTCTAAACTATGCTTTCGCATGTTATAAAAAGAATACCTTAGCTAAAATAGGTGAAGTTGTAGGCGAAATAAAAGTAAGCTGTGGTAAAAAGGCTGTAGGCGTTACCGTATCTAAGGACATCGGTATATTTAGCAAGAAAGGCGAAGAAGTAAACGAAAAACTTGTTATTGAATTGAATAATAATTTGAAAGCACCAATTGAAAAAGGTACAGTTGTAGGTAGCGCTATTGCAGTAAAAAATGGTAAAGAAGTCGAAAGAACGGACTTGATTCTTATGGAAAACATAGAAGTTGAAGGCTACGGCGACGCCATTGAGCGTGTAATGGGAAACTGGGCGGTAAAGTAGTTATCCCTAATTGTTGCAGTGTGCGAAATAGTATAGAACGAATTTTAGACTGTAATACCGTAAAAACGTGCAATGTGCCATAATATGGTCATCATAAACAATGTTGAGAAATATCACTTATATATAAGAAAAATTAGGATTTATATCGCCTAACAGAATTAGCCACTCAAATTATTATATACAAAAATCTAAATAAAAGTGTTGCATATTATATTTTTTTTATTTATAATTATATAAGGCGAAATTATATATACAAAAATATAAGTGTAGAATTAATTAATTAGTGGAGAGAACAATGCTTTTATCGATTATCTTTGGTGATTATTCACTTCAAGACAAATTTATAATAGGTGTCGCTTATATAGTGACAATCTATTTTGCCATTGTTCTTCATGAAATTTCTCACGGTTTTGTTGCGCATCTTAATGGTGATGACACGGCAATGGTGAACGGTAGATTATCGCTTAACCCAATTAAGCATTTCGATCCTATGGGTATTGCAATGATGGTTCTTATTGGTATGGGCTGGGCAAGACCTGTGCCAATTGACCCACGCAATTTCCGCAAAGAAAAGAAAGGGTTAGTTACAGTTGCTTTGGCTGGTGTTACCATGAATTTGATATTAAGCTTTTTAAGCTTTGCACTCTTCGTTGGTATGGGCGCAATTCTTCTCAAAACTGATGTAACTAATAGTGTGGTTGGTACCATAATAGTTAAATTCTTTTATTATTTTGGATACCTTGGAACATTTTTGAATATATCGCTTATTGCTTTCAATCTATTACCGCTTTTTCCACTGGACGGATTTAGACTTATTGAAAGCTTGACTAAGCATGAGAACAAGTTTGTTGTTTTTATGCGTAAATACAGCATCTATTTCTTTGTGGTGTTAATTGCGCTTGATATCATAGGCGATAGAACGGGGCTTCCCATAAATATTTTAGGTATGTATATCGGAGCAGTTCAAGATGGTATTACAAAACTTTACGCACTGATTTTTGGTATTTAGGGAGTAATTATGTTAAGACGAGAAAGTGATTTTGTAGACGAAATAATAGAGGATTATGAGTTTTTGATGCCCAATGGTGAGTACGAGCCTTTGGATAGAATTCTTGAAATGCTTGACGAAAACGATATAGCAATCGAAGATCTTTTTATATCCAATATCACCGATCAATATCTTGAATACGTAAAAACGTTGGATGTTTTGGATATAGAAAAGGCTGTTTCATTTGCATACTATGCGTCTCTTTTGTTAGATTTAAAGGTAAGAGAAATGTTGCCGAAAACAGATGAAGAAGAAGTGCAGTTTGAAGAGGAAAAGAGCAGATTTATCGACACTTTGTCCTTGCGTCAATTACTTGTTGAGATGCGTAAAAACCTTGAAAATACCGAGGTTAAATGTAGAATTTTCGTTGAGCCCGAGTTTACTGACGAAGACTGTAAATATTGTATAAATAACTTTTCATTGTCCGAATTGGTTAATGCTTATTTGTCTGTAAAGGAACTAGAAGCGGTTAAAAATACGGGCAAAAGCGAAGTGCCAAAAGTAATTGTTAAGGATAGATTTACAGTTTTGGATAAGAGCAAGGAGCTTGTCGTTTTGCTAAAAGAAAAGCGAGAAATTACGTTTGCGGATATGGCTCATGCCGACTATACGATAAGCGAAAGAATAAATGCGTTTTTAGCGTTGCTTGAATTGCTAAAAAGACAGTTTTGCGAGGTTGAGCAAGACTATAAATGCGGTGAAATTAAAATCAAGATTGCCGAGAGTGCCGATGATATAGATTTTGAAAAGCTATTCTCAGGTGATTACGATACCTATGAATTTAACGACGAAAAGAACGGCAAAAAGAATAAGGCAGTTGAAAACAAAGCGCTAGATGAAAAGAATACACCAACCGACGACGGAGACAAAGGAGAATAAGATATGGATACAAATATTCAAAACTTAGTAGAAGCGGTTATATATGCATCAGGTAAGAGAGGCGTTACAAGAGATACTATTTTGGAAAAATCTGAAATTGACTCGGGTACATTAGAAATGGCTATTTACCAATTAAAAGCAAAATATCCGTCAGACGGCACAAGTGGATTGGTGTTAAACGATTTTGGCGACTTATTAAGTATTTCTACATATTCCGCAGTTAGCGAACAAGTAGGCGACATCTTGTTAAAGGATAAACAAAAAGAATTGACAGGAGTATTACTTGAAACGCTTGCAATTATCGCTTACGAACAGCCCGTTACAAAAGGTGAAATTGAAAGAATGAGAGGCGTCAACTGTGATTACGCAATCAACGTTCTTCAATCTGCAAAACTAATATATGTATCGGGTAGAAGAAACGCCTTAGGTAACCCAAAGGAATACTGCACAACAAACGAATTTTTGCTAAGATTCCAATTAAAGAATATCTACGAGTTAAAGGAATCAACAGATATTCATAATAGACTTGTGGCAATTACCGAGAATCTCGACCAAACAACGCTATTCAAAGAAGTTGCTTCGGACTTCGCCAAATTAGAGATAGACGATACTTTGTTAAATCTTGACGACGACTCATCTTTTGATGACGGCCCCGCAGTCGGTGCAGGAGAAAGCGTTGACGACTACGGAGACGAGGAATAATCTAATTCAAATTAAAACGAAGAAATGAAAAAATGAAAAGGCTTCCCCAAATGAAGTCGCTTTGCTAATTATGGATAGGCGGAAAGATAGTGTATTACCTTTCCGCCTATCCTTTTTTGTAAATCTATCCATATTGTCATTCTCAAGCGTAGTGAAACGAAGTCGAAGTATCTCATTCTTCTCAAGCGTCATCATTATTGTCATTCCGAGCGTAGTCGAAGAATCTCATCATTACTGTCATTCTGAGCGTAGTCGAAGGTGAATTGACAGCTCCGCTGTCATCCTGAAAGCGTTGTTCGAGGGACCTCATCCGCTTTCGCCATTCTCGAACTGCCCAAATCTCGTTGTAAATGTCATTTTGAGCGTAGTGTAACGTAGTCGAAGAATCTCATCCTTGTTGTCATCCCGACTACTCTTAAGAATGACGGTGGTTTGTCATCCCGACCAACGTGGAGGGATCTCTATAAAAGCACGGACTTTTTGCGAAGCACACGAGCAGTCGAAAACCAATTGCACGTTTAACAATAAAAAAGGGATTAAATTTCTCCACTCCGTGCATTCGCACTTCGGTCGAAATGACAATTTCACCATACAAATCACTAAATCCACAGTTGCACATTGCACGTTAGACTAAGCGCTTTGGCGCTTACTCAAAAAGAATACTACAATTCCCAATAACGCATTAATCAGTGCGAATATTAAGTAATATATTTTCATAGGAACGACAAAGGACAGCAAGGCGGTGGAAATTGAGGATAAGGCAAAATATTTTATCGGAACATATGCCAAATTGTTTAGAATATTTGCAATCCCACGCTTTTTTAAAACCGCAGTGCTTTTATTTTCCAAAATTCTTTTAGTTTTAAGCAAAGAATAAAGTTTTTTCATAGGATAAACCGTTGTTGGAATATCCAATCTAAAAGACAAATTCATTGCTTTTTTATCGGCGTAATTAGTAAATATTATAATTTTTGACAATCCTAGTTTTTTGCAAGTTCTATATTGAACGGCGACGTCCTCTTCGCCAAGTGCCGAATACTTTATGCAGTTCGATATAAGAGTTTCATTTTGAATAATCATATTGCCGTCCGCTTCAACTATGTCGGGGTAAAGCAGTTTTATATATTGATTACTTTTTTCTTTACCTAATAACAAAAGATTGTTGACAAAATCATCTCTTGAGATATAGTTGTTCTTTTTCTTTATCAACATAAAACCAATACAACTTATCGTGCAAAATAGCATTATAGAAAGTAAGCCAATGATCCAACTTGAAGTAAAGTAAGCCAAAATGCTTCCTAAAAATACGCTTATCATTATGGATAATAAAATAATATCGCTTTTTTTCATATACTAATTATGGAAAACATTCTTAGAGATTAGCCGCAAAAAACTGTCGAATTATTAAACAAATAAACTAAAAAATCATAAAACTATTGAAATCAAGGATAAAAATAGTTATAATATATAAAGATAGGCTTAAAGTGTTAGCGAAAGCCATAGTGTTACGTTGAAAGCGACGTTCTAAGTATCTAATCCTTGTTCGTCATTTCAATGTCCGAAAATCTCCCGACATTCACTCACTCATACAGAGGCACACAAACAGCGTGAATGTCAATTGTAAATTGCACATTGCATGTTGATTATTAAGGAGTAACTATTGAAATACGGAGTATTTGGCGGTTCGTTCAATCCACCGCACAACGAACATAAAAATATTTGCGAAACGGCAAAGAAAGAATTGGGCTTGGATAAGATTATTCTATTGCCATGCGGAAATGCTCCACATAAAACTAACCTTGTTCCTTTCGAAAAAAGATGCGAAATGCTTTCAATTCTTTTCGGAAAGGACATCATAATTGACGATATCGAAAATAGAATTGACGGCTTGACAAATTCCGCTCGTATTTTACCAATGCTCAAAGATAAGTATGGGGATATCGTATTTATTATCGGTGGAGATAGCATGATTGCTATGGACCGTTGGATAGAGCCAATTAAGGTGATGACAACTTGTCCTGTGGCGGTTGTGTCGAGAGAGGAAAAAAGCAAGGCATTAATCGATGCGGTTAACAAATATCGCGGATTAGGTTCAGATATTACAATATTAGATTACGTCGGTAGCGAATGCTCGTCTACAATGATAAGAACATACTTTGAGTTGGCGTTGACACCGCCAATGATTCCAAATGAGTTATCCGAGTATATAAAGCAAAACAAACTTTATTCAACTTATTCGGATATGCTTGAAAAGGTTTCAAAAAGACTTCCCGAAAAAAGGTTAGCGCACACCAAAGAAGTTGTTCTTATGGCGATAAGATTAAACTTTCAAATAGGTTTACCTTACGAAAAAGTATTTATATCTGCCTTACTTCACGACATTGCAAAGTATTCGGATAAAAAAGAAATCATTTACGATAATATGCTTTTCAAAGAGCCGGTTGCGCACGCCTTTGTCGGTGCAGAATTGGCGCAAGATGAGTTTGGAATTGAAGATAAAGAAATACTAAACGCTATTCGCTACCACACAACAGGCAGGGCGAATATGAGTACATTGGAAAAGCTTATATACTTGTCCGATTATATCGAAGAAACTCGCAACTTTGATCAAGTTGCGGAAATAAGGGCTTTGAGTCTGAAAAACTTCAATGATGGATTTATCCAAGCCGTAACTAAACAAATGAAATTTTTAGAGGGTAAAGAAAATATATCACCCTTAACAGGCGAATGCTATAATTATTATACTAAAACAACACAATCGAACTAAAGGAGAAAATAATAAATGGATAAAAATGATATTAAACAAAAAGCAAAGGAAACAGCTGAAAAAATAGCCAGATTATTGGCCGATAAACAAAATACTAATATAATTACAATAGATGTTTCTGAAAAATCAAATGTAACTGATTATTTTGTATTATCCACTGCAAAAAGCCAAACCAATGCAAAGACAGTTTGCGAGTATATTCAAGAAACATTGGAAGCAGAGGGTATTTTTGCAACGAGAATAGAAGGTGAAAAAGTTGGTAATTGGATAGTTATGGACTACACCACCGTTATTGTACACATATTCCACGAAAGCGAAAGAGAAATGTACAAGCTCGAAAGATTATGGGTTGAGCCTGACGAGTCAAACGTAACTCGTTATATGGGAGTAAAATAATTTATACTCTAATTCTTAAGCGTTGTTTGGGGAATCTCATCCTTGTTATGTCATTTCGATCGAAGTGGAGAAATCTCTATATAACGTACTAACTCTTTGCGAAACTTATTTACATATTTAAATCACTAATTACAATCAATAATAATCCACCTTGCACAATTACGAAATTTTTTTGTTTCAAAAAATTTTCGTACAAAGTAGTATATTATTCTTTTTTCGGTAAATAATAAAGATATGCTTGTAGGAGTTGTGTTTACCGAGAATACACAAATGCAGTTTAAAGGCGTGGCTGATTACCGAATTTTGGAAAGTCAAGATTCGATAATATGTGCCGTAATATGTTTACCCGTTGCCACAAGATCCGAGCGAAACCAAATTTTAGAGGAAGTAGCAAAGAAAATAAACCAAGAGAGTGGAAAAGAGGTGTATGTAAGCGCTGATTTAGACGTATATTGTGATTTAGGTAGAGATAACCAAGATTACGAAACCATAATTAGCAAGGTACGTCAAAGAAATTGCGTAGTAGTGAGGTCTAATTAATATTTATAAGTTTATCTTATGTTGTTCAGTAATCAACAAGCTAAGGTCGTTTTTATAGCGACCTTTTTTATGTTATCTCAACCACTACAGCGCCATTCCGACCATAAATAATGTAATTAATAAGCGTTTTGCCTTAAGGCGCGAATTGTTGTAAACGCACATTGGACATTAAAGGGCTATCAAAATACAAAAGTTAATACTGTAAGTGGAGAACAAGAAAAATATATAATCATACAATCACGAATTTCACATTTGCTAAAAAAGGCTTCGATTTTTTTATCGAAGCCCAAATTCGTTTAACCTTTAATTTCTAAAATGATTTCTTTCATATCATTTTTATCAAACAGCTTTGGAACAGGATAGAGCGGATTTCCTTCGGAATATGCGTGATCTACCATTCTATCTATATCCTCGTCCTTAATTGTCCACTTGCCCGAGATAACGGTAGGAATATCCATTTCGGCGTTCATTTGTTCAATAGCGGCAATAAAGTTGTTTGCTTTTTCTTCGTCTGTGTTACCTGCGATACCCACACAATCTGCAAGTTCTGCAAGCTTCTTATGAGCAGACTTTCCATATTTCTTTAAAACGTGAGGAAGTATAACGGAGTTTGCAAGTCCGTGCGGAACGCCATAGAATCCGCCCAAGGTATGAGCTATTGCGTGAACGTAACCGACAAAAGCTCTTGTGAAAGCTTTACCTGCCAAATAAGCGGCAATCTGCATTTGTTCTCTAGCTTCAATATCGTTGCCGTCGTCATAAGCTCTCTTCAAATATTTGAAAATAAGTTTAGTAGCCTCGATAGCGTCCTTTTTGGTTTGTCTTGTGTTTGACTTGCCGATATATGCTTCGATAGCGTGTGTCAAAGCGTCCATACCGGTAGTAGATGTGATTGGTTTTGGCAATCCAATTGTCAACATTGGATCAAATACTATGTATCTTGGAATCAAAACAGGGTCATTGATTGGATATTTTTCTTGCTTTGCAGGATTAGAGATTACGGCAGCCAAGGTTACTTCGCTACCTGTGCCGGCTGTTGTCGGAATAGCATAGAGAGGCGGAAGCTTAGCCATTACTCTCAAATTACCCTTCATCTTTGCGATAGGCGTTTTTGGACGAGCAATTCTTGCTCCGATTCCTTTAGCACAATCCATTGGCGAACCGCCACCCAATGCAATGATACAATCGCAACCATTGTCATTGAAGAGTTTAACGCCTTCTTCAATGCAGTCAATAGTAGGATTAGGAACTACGCCGTCATAAACGGTGCATTTAATACCCTGTTTAGCCAAACCATCGCTAAGTCTACTGCTCAACCCCATTTTTTGTGATAAGAAACTATCTGTAACCAATAGAGCGCTTGTTCTCTTGTGTTCTTTAAGCCATTCGGGCAATTTATCAAAAGAGTTTTCGCCACGTAAAATATCTGCTTGATACCAATTAACAAAATGTTCAGCTACCCAATAAAGTTTTTGGTAAGTTCTATAACCAAATTTAGTCAGCACGTTCATTTTTCTTCCTCCAAAACGAAATAAATAAATAAAATCAACATTGTAATGAATAACATTAAAATGAATTATCCAATAAATTATAGCACGAATAAAATAAAATATAAATATGTTTTTGAAAAAAACTTTATAAAAAATATATTTTTATTTGTACATACGATACTTAATTACGATTATTCTGATTGTCAACTCAACCACTATACTATCATATCGACTGAAGTTGGGACATATTCTTGAAAAGAACTAAGCCGCTATCTCGACAAATAATGTTTACAAAAAAATGTAAGTTAAAGTCCTAAATTACTTTAAAATCATTGACAAAGGTAGTCCTTGGTGTTAATATTTATTTATTAAAGTTATTCTTTGGGGCGGGGTGTAATTCCCCACTGGTGGTTATAGTCCACGAAGACATTTTGTCCCGAATGGGTGGAATTCCCATACCTACGGTTATAGTCCGGATGATAAAAGAATAAACGAGAACTTTTTCGTTAGATGTCCCCAAGAATATTGGGGCATTTTTTATGCAAAGAACGACTTTAAAATACATATTTTAGGAGTTACTATGTTACTATGAGAAAAGCGTTCAATGAAAAAGAAATTGAAGAATTAACCGAAGGGTCTGATGCAAATCCGATAAAAGACGGACAGAAAAATTTAGACAAACCGCAAAACGAATCGCCTATGCAATCCGATGACGCAAGCGTTAAAATGTCTGACAAGGTGTTAATTGCAGTAAAATCTTTTTTTACACCGTTAAGGATGACTTATATTGCTTTGTTTACCGCCATAGCATATATCTTGTATTTACCTTGGTTCGAGTTTTCTATATTTCCTGCTGTTCCATTCTTGAAAATAGATTTTTCCAACGCATTTGTTTTGATAGCAGGCTTTTCATTAGGTCCGGTATCCGCTATAATAGTAGGGGTATTAAAAGAAATCTTGCACGGACTAACCTTTTCGCAAACGGTAGGAATCGGCGAATTAGCAAACATTTTGATGATGCTTCCTTATGTGCTTATTCCGTCCATTGTATATAAAAAGTATAAAGGAATTAAGACGGTTATACTTTTATTAGTAATTGCCTGTGTTGCTCAAACAGTTTTTTCTTTTCCGATAAACTATACAATCACATTCCCATTTTTCTTAACTTTTAGTGGCAAAACCTGGTTAGAGGGAATGAATTTTTATTTAGGCGTGTGGTATTGGGCGGTATTGTTTAATCTAGTAAAGACGATATTACTTTCAATCGCTGTATTTTTGATATATAAACCATTGTCGAAACTTATCAAGTATACAAATAAAAGATTTTCCAAAAAGAAAAAGGTTGAGGCAAAAACCGAAAAAGAGCCGTCAAACCCCGAAACTCCAAAAGAATAGATTTATATTTTTTGTTTCGTCATGTCGACCCCATATTGTCATCCTGAGCGGAGTCGTAAGGATCTAATCCAAATTAAAATGTGCAATATTCTAATTTATTAAGGCTGTTCGTATGCTTCGCGAAAAAGTCTATTCTTGTATAGAGATGTCTCGACTACGCTCGACATGACGAAACAAGAATGGTCGAAGGCATTCGGGCAGTTCGAAGATGGAAAAATCGGATAGGTCTTTCAAATAACGCTTAGAATATTGTAAATCCCTAAATTCTAATTGCTATAATAATTTTTTAGTGGTATAATGTAGTTTAGGCGGAAGTTCCGCCATCGCTAACGTTTTGGGACTATAAAAACATAAAATCCTTGTTTTATGGATATGTACCCAAAATATTTAGTGAAAGACAAATAATGATATTATCTATTTTGAGAAAACTTTGTCCCAAAATACTTGTAATTTTTGAGGATAAAACACAAAGAAAGACGCCGTTTTGAATGACCGAGGTGTACTTGTCGTACACCGACCGAAGAAAAAACAAGTATTTCACGGTGTTTTACCTCAAAAATCATTAGTGATAAGGAAATTTCGCCTCATGGAAATAATAACCGATACTGTTGAACAAACTCAAAATATAGCAAAAGAGATTGCCTCTACCCTTAAGGGCGGAGAGGTAATTTTGCTTAACGGTGAATTGGGCGCAGGAAAAACCGTTTTTTCAAAAGGAATTGCCCTTGGACTTGGAATAACCGAGCCAATAACAAGCCCGACTTTTACTTTGATGAACAGCTATTTTTCGGGTAGATTGAAGCTATATCATTTTGATATGTACAGATTGACCGAGGGTAGCGACGTTGACTATGGATTTGAAGAATATTACGGTTTAAAGGATTCGGTTTGTTTGATAGAGTGGAGCGTTGCTACTGATTATTACGGAGCAAAGGTAATAACTGTTGACTTAGAGTATATATCCCAAACTCAAAGAAAAATTACGATTAAGGGCATAGGTTAATATGAAACTTTTATTGATTGATTCCACCCAAGACAGATTATTAATAGCCGTCAAAAATGGTGAACAAATTGAATATCAATTCGGAAATGGAGATAAGGGAAGCACGTCTTCGTCGATTATTCCATTAATTCAAAAGGTACTTTCAACTAGCGGAATAGCGGTTAATGATTTAGACTGTGTTTTTGCCGTTGTCGGTCCGGGTTCTTTTACAGGGATAAGAATAGGCGTTTGCACTGCGGAAGCCATTGGTTTTGGTGCAAATATAGACAAGTGTTCATTAACGGTATTTGACGGCTTTAAGCAAGATAAACTTTGTGTGATTCAATCAAGACGAGGCTATTGTTACTATTATAACCAAGGCGTTTACGGCGAAATGAGCGAGGACGAAGTAAAAGCCACTTCGGACTATTACTATCGATATTGCGATTTATCGGGTATTGCGATTTCCGATGAAGAGTATGTGAACAATCTTGTAAACGTTGCCGAAATAAAATACAGCAAGGGCAATTTAACTCCACTTGAACCAATGTATTTAAAGAAATCTCAGGCAGAGAGAATGAGAGAGGAAAAGAAATAATGTTTTCCACCTGCAAGGCAACAACCGAGGATTTACCATTTTTAGAGCGAGTTGAAAAAGAGTGCTTTAACGATCCTTGGAATATAAATATGTTAAAAGACGAAGTAGAAGCGAATAATACTACTTACAGTCTTTTTTTATTGAATGGCGAGCCAATCGGATATTATAGTTATTTACACATTTTTGACGAAGCGCATATAATGAACGTAGCGGTGTTACCACAATATCAAGGTAAAGGCTACGGCAGCAAAATGATGGACTTTTTGCTTGAAGAGAGTTATCACGATGGATTGCCAAACGTAACCTTAGAGGTTAGACGAGGCAACGAAAGAGCAATAAGGCTATACGAAAAGAAAGGGTTTTTATTGATAGGCGTCCGCCCCAGGTATTATATGGACGGCGAGGACGCGCTGATTTATTGGTTATACCGTAATTAAAAATAAATAGGGGGAATAATGTTAGCGCATTGTAGAACGGGCGAAGGTCCCGAGCTATTGTTTTTGCACGGTTGGGGTTGTGATAAGGATATTTTTAAGTTGTCGGATAAGTTAAGGGGCTTTACCATTACGAGAGTTGATTTTTATGGTTTTGGGGAAACGCCTGCTCCACCTTTTCCGATAAATCTTGATTATTTTGTTCAAGGCGTAGAAGAGGTTATTCGCTTCTACAATATGGAAGACGTAATTGTAATAGGACACTCTTTTGGCGGAAGGGTTGCTATAAAGTTATCCAAAAACAGTCGAGTATCGGCACTTATTTTAGTCGATTCGGCAGGTATCAAACCAAGACGGAATCTAAGTTATTTCATTAAGGTCGGCACGCATAAATTACTTAAAAAACTTGGTTTCGGCGGGAATTCGGGTTCAGCTGACTATAAAAAACTTGTCGGCAGTATGAAGCGGACTTTTATTAATATCGTCAACGAGGACTTGACGAAACTAAGCAAAGAGATAACACTTCCCACTATGTTGATATGGGGTGAAAACGATAGAGAAACCCCTTTATATATGCTTAAGAAACTTGAAAAGAACATAAGAAACACCAAGACGATAATTTTTGAGAATTGTGGGCACTTTTGTTTTTTAGAAGAGCCGACGAGATTCTTATCGCTAATTAGCGAATTCGCAAGGGGTGTATTATGATTGTTGTTTCGGTTATTTTTTGTCTTTTCGTTATTTTGATAAACAGTTATTTTTATTTTGCAGGATTTCAAAGCAAGTCTTACCGCATAAAAGAGGGAGTGTTTGGAATGAGTGTGCTAATTATGATAGACACCATTGCGCTTGCATTATCTGCAATAATATCAATAATATTTGAGGTGGTCAAATTCAGCGACAGCGTTTTGGTATGTGTTATCGCCACGGTCCCATCATTTATTGCTGCAATAGTAAAAATGCTAAGATTTCCAAAATTGAGAGTCAAGTTTACCAACCGTGCGATAAGGGCAATGGTGCTATTTGCAGTAATCCCCGTTGCACTTTTGATTACGGCTTTCTTCGTTGATAAACTTCTTAGGGCAATGGGCATTATAAGCACGTTATCTTGCATTATGGTGATTATTTCGCTACTAATAACCTATCCGTTTGAAAAAAGAAATAATGAAAAGTATTTATTATCCGCACAAAAAAAACTTAAAGAAAGCGGAGTATTTGTGATAGCCATTACAGGTAGCGCGGGCAAAACAAGCGTTAAGAAAATGCTTAATGTTCTATTGTCGCCATTAGGTAAGGTGTACACAACGCCAAAAAACTATAACACGCCGTTAGGTGTTGCTAAGGCTATTAACGAAATGCCAACGGACGCTACAATATTTATTGCAGAGTTTGGCGCAAGGCACACGGGCGATATAGATGAGTTGCTACGCTACTATAAGCCCGACGTTGGAATCCTTACTTCGGTTTTGCCGCAACACCTTGAAACCTTTAAGTCACTTGACGAAATATTTACAGAAAAGGTAAAGTTGCTTGAAAATTCCGAAGTGGCATTTGCAAACGAGAAATGTAAAATGGTTAGCCTTAATTTTCCAAATCATACTCAGTTTTTCGGGGATAGCATATTAATCAATAAAAAGTGTAACACAGAGGGAAGTGAACTGACGTTGTTAATCAATAATCAACAACTGTCGTTTTCCACTAATTTGCTTGGCGGTGTGAATGTCGACAATCTTATTTTAGCAATCGGTGTTGCGGTTAGTTTGGGCGTAAAAGTAGAGGAGTTGTCGGGGCTTATTAAATCGATTAAACAAATACCGCATAGAATGGAAAGGCTTGTAACAGATAAAGGAATCACGATAATAGACGATAGTTATAATATCAATCCATTAGGTGCTCTTTCCGCTATTGATCTACTTAAAACCGCTAATGGTCGAAAAATTGTTACGACGTCGGGATTTGTCGAACAAGGTAAAAATACCGCTCAGGCAACCAAGATTCTTGTAGAAAAAATCGTTCAAGACGCGGACATAATGATTATAGTTGGTAACAAAAACAAAAACGAAATCATAAAAAATATAAACGGAAGAATAGAATATTACTTTGCAAAGGATATATCGGAATGTACAAAAGTGTATTCTGAAATACTTAGAAGCGGTGATACACTTCTAATACAAGCAGATATTCCCGTTAGTTTTGAATTGTAGAAAGGAGAAAAAATGAAAACAGTTGCATTATTTTACGGTGGAAGATCTTTTGAACATGAAATCTCGGTATTGACGGCAATGCAGGCAGGAACCTTTTTTCCAAAAGATTATCGATTATTGCCTATATATATGCTAAATGGAAAACTGTACTACAAACCCGATTATCGAAGTTTTTCTTCATACATAAAACCAATAAAGGCTAAAGAGGTTACGTTGACAAATGGGGGCTTACAAATAAAGCGAAAATATATCAAGGTCGATTGCGCGCTTGTATGTACTCATGGTGGAGAGGGCGAGGACGGAACGCTTTCGGCATTATTAGAATATTACGATGTTCCCTATACAGCGACAAACCCTCGCTCTTCCGGGATTTGTATGGATAAATCACTAACAAAAACCGTTTTAAGAGACAAGGGATTCAATGTTGTTGAAGATTGGAATAATATAGATTATCCTTGTATAATAAAGCCGTGCGTTCTAGGCTCGAGTATAGGAATCTCGGTTGTCAACAATAGCGAAGATCTTTTAGAGGCGCGAGAAACTGCTTCATATTTTGGCGAATATATTATCGAGCCATTTTTGGTGGGAAGTATAGAATATAACTGCGCAATCTTCACATACAAAGGAGAATACATAACATCAGTAATAGAAAAACCCCTTCATAAAGGTGAATTTTTGAATTTTGACGATAAATACAAAAACGGCGAGAGAGAAATACCTGCGTCAATAAGCGATGGTTTACAAAAAGAAATCACCGAAACCACAATTGAGATTTATAAAAAGTTATCGTTGTTTGGAGTGGTTAGAGTTGATTATTTATATTATAAGGAAAAACTATATGTAAATGAGATCAACACAATTCCGGGTTCATTGGCGTATTATTTATTTTCAGATTTATCTATAAACTTTGAAAAACTACTTACAATGCTAATAGAAGAAGGTATAAGTAGGGGAACAGTAAACAGACCGCAATATGGAACAAATATATTAAAAGAGTACGCTCAGGGATTTAAAGGCAACAAGAGCAAATAGAAAAGGTGTTAATCACTTTTTTCTATTTGTAATGTACAATTATAATTTGTCATTCTTAAGCGTAGTTGAATAATCTAATCCTTGTTAATATGCAATGGGTAATCATATATAGTCGGATTTATAGTGTATTACTATTCCGTCTATCTTTTTTTTGTTATGTTTGCACTTGGCGCTGGCTATAAAGTTGTTAAATCAGACAACATCCCTTCGCTAGGTTATGGATGACTCAGACTCGCCAAGGAAAAGGAAATAGGTTGACAATAATTCTCTAAAAGATATATAATTAATTGTATGAAATTAGAGATAAAAGATTTTTCGCTAAATTATTTTGGGCATCAAGATAGCCTACATTCCATTGATTACACCTTTAACGATGGTGTAAACGTTGTTTTCGGTGTAAATGGTTCGGGCAAGACAAGTCTATTGAAAGGCATTGCCGGCGTGAACTATGTTCATACCGGAAGCTTTACATTGAATGACGAAGATATCACGCTTGATAAAAATAGCAAAATTTCTTTTGTGTTTGACGATTTAGGCTTTTTTGAAAGACGGACTCTAAGATATAATTTGTACTATCCCTTGAAATTGCGTAAAGTACCAAAGGATATGGCTGATTCTATGGTAAACGAATGGATGCAAAAATTTGAACTCAGTGAGTATATTTTGGATACGCCGATTTTTAGATTGTCCGCGGACGATAGAGCAAAAGCGGCTTTGATTAGAGGATTTTATAGGAATAGTCAAGTTATTATTTTTGATAATCCGCTGTCACGTTTGAATCCAACTCAAAGACGATACGTTTTCAATTTATTGGCAAAGCATATGCTTACGGCAAAGGGAATCGTAATTTACGCTACCGATAGCGTAGAAGAAGTAACCCTTTTGAATTCTCAAACACTTGTGTTATCATATGGCTATAAGGTTGAAAACGGTATTCCCGATAGCTTTATTTCTTCGCCAAAGTGTTTATCAACATCTGAATACTTTATTCCTTATCTTAATAAAAGGATAGTTACCATTAAAGAAAACGGATTTGAGCTGTTTGGAGAGAACTATGAGCTCGACTTGAATAATACTCAAGCGCAAACCTTTATCGGAAAAGAGGTAGTTTTAGCATTCAAACCCACAGCTGTTGTCGAGGGCAAATTGAATGCCGAAAAAATTATATCTTTGAATACAATAAATGGTGAAGTATATCTTTTGAAAGTTGGAAACGAAGAAATATATTCGGCAAGCAATTTGGCGAACGTTGATATAGATTTAAAACAGATTTTACTATTCGATATTACTTCGGAGAAATTAATATATTCAAAAAAATAAATAGGCGGTTCATCATTACAAGGAAAAGGATTAGATAATTCGTGCAATGTTTTAGGATGACGATTAAGATAGCATATTATTAAGCTAATCAACCACAATGTCGTTTACAAAAATGGAAGGTTTGAAATTAACTGCAATATCAAGTCACGAACCCCAAAATTGCACGTTGCATATTGAACTTAACATTTTTCGACTTTGCTTGAAATGACGTTACAGTGTCGAGATAACGAAGCGTCTGCCTAAAAGGATGATTTATGAAAAAAGCAATACTTGTTGCACTATGTGCTGTAGTTTTAATATGTAGCTTGTCGATATCGTCATGCCTTTATGTGGAAAACGACAAAATCCCCGACGTTGATCCAAAATGGAGCGACGATTTTGATTTGTTAGGAAAGGTTTTAACTTATGTTAAAGCAAATTATATCGGAGACGTTGACCTTGATAAATTGGATTATATCACCGCATATAGTCTTATAAGTGCGCTTGATGATTTTTCCTATATGACCGACGAGGCAATATCATTATCATCAAATGCAAGCCTAGGCGTGTCAATCACGAAAACCAAATACAACGAATATATCGTTAATCACGTTTTCGAAGGTTTTCCTATGGGAGAAGTCAAGGATGACGGCTTTGTTGTACAGCGTGGCGACCACATATATGCTGTAAACGGAGAGAGAGTAGAGGGCGCGCCAAACAGCTATTTTAGTGAATTAGTTCAAGGCGGAACTGATAAGGAATTTGTCTTCACAATTACACGCGGCGGCAAAGTTATGGGAGATTATAGCTATACTAAGATTGAGAAACATGTTCCTGCCGCATACTACATTTCAGATCTAGACAAAAATAATCCGAATATCGGATATATCAAACTGACAGGCTTTTCCGAAAGCAAATTGTCTACGGGGGAAGTTGTTAGTGCTTCGACTGAATTTGATAATTGCGTTGCCGATATGCTTGAAGATAAAAAGACGTCTTTAATACTCGATCTTCGCGGAAACCCCGGAGGCTCTGCTTCAATACTTGCGCATATTGCTTCATATTTCGTACCGCTCAATGGTAAAGAAACGGTTGATATTTTGAGTTTGACGTATGAAAAGAAACAACAAGAGTATATGGTAACTGTTAGCGAAAACAATTATCTCGATATGCCTGTAGTAGTATTGGTTGATGAAAACACAGCTTCTGCCGCAGAAGCCTTGACAGGCGCATGTCGAGCATATAACCCCAAGGCTACAATTATTGGAACAAAGACCTTTGGAAAGGGCGTTTTTCAATCTCGCTCACCCCAGATAAAAGATACAACGTCAACCTCATATGTTTTTGACGATTATTACTATATAATGCTTGTTAGTGGTTACTATTATATTATCGATCCGAACGTTGAGGGCGGAAGATATTGCATTCACGAGAACGGCATCGTTCCCGATGTGGAAGTAAAAGGCACAACCGAAGGCGCGCTTGAAAATGATTTGGAAGTTGTCGAAGCAATCAAACAATTAACATAGCAAAATTGTGAACACGCTTTGGCAAATGTTCGATGTGAAATTGTGTATGAATTGATTTATATAATAAGGTGATTTACAAGCGTTTCGAATACTAAAAATCCTTTGTGGATTAATTGCTTTTAATGTGCAATATGCAATCTATATTGTCATCCTGCGCAACGTCGAAGGATTTATTCTATATGAAAAAGTGCAATATTCTAATTCATTTAGGATGTTCGTATGCTCTCTTGAGTCGGTGCGAATACTTAGATATCTCTACTATGCTCTTCATGGCGGAACCGGATAAGATACTTTAAACATCGCTTTCAGCACGAAAGATTTGTAGCTATTATTTTTTCAACATATTTATAATATTATTTAATTTTTGTTGTTGCTCATCAGTTAGTGACGGAGAGATTTTTTCCTTGAAACTATCAAGCGTAGCGTTGTCAAGAGAGCCGTCGTTACGTTTTTGATTTGCAACAGATAGAAGTTCTGCCATTAATTCGCTCTCATTTTTTTTAGATAATTCCTCAATAACTTTTTTCTCGTCTCTAAAATTTTCTTGGTTTACTTCTTTGTTTTTAAGTTTATCTTTTATTGATTTCATTTTCTACCTCTAAAATTCCTTATTTTTATTACTTTTATCTTGTCATTCTTAGTATATACAGTGTTATTCTGAACATATACAATGTTATTCTGAACATATATATTGTCATTCTGAGCGAAGCGTAGCGAAGTCGAAGAATCTAATCCAGATAATAACTCTTGAACGCCATATAATAACTTTTGAACACCATATAATGTCATCCCGAGCAACGTCGAGGGACCTATCCGCTTCATTCATATCGATTGAAGTCGAAACCTCTCTATACTTCAACAGACTAATAACAAATCAAAATGGCATACTCCAATGTGCTTCACAATCATATTGCGAAGTACACAATTACATATTGCACAATGCCCATTTGTTAAGGTGTTTCACTTCTTAGCCATCAGGTCTGTTGTATTGCACAAAATCGTCATCATGAGACTTTTGTTGTTCCTTAATCAAAGAGATTAAGGGCTTAATTTTAGGGTTGATGACTGCCGCCACATCAATTAGACCGTCCTTTGTAAGTCCGTTTGAATTAATTTTGTTTATTGAATCAATTAGTCTAAGAGTTTTATCTAAATTAGGGTTGTTTACACCGCTTAATGATAAAATGTTTTTAATAAGATTAATGTCATTCATAAAAAATAATATGCAATTATTATCGCATTGGTGCATGGTAGATGATTTTTTTATTTAAGAATTAGAAATGCAATTTGATTGTCACATACAAGCTGTAATTCTAAAAGCGATGCAAGAGTTTTCTCAATACTAATACAAAACCTTTTATAATTATGTAAAGCTTGAAAGTTACTATCTAACACAATCAAAGAATGCACATAAGACAAAGCATACTACACATTTTTTATCTGCTTTCGCCATATCTTATTATATGAAAAAAATATTTAAGGCGTTAAAAGTTGCGTTTGTATATATTGGTACAATGGTCGGAGCCGGGTTTGCTACCGGACAAGAAATACAATTGTATTTTTTGTCAACGGATATTTTAACGTTGGTAGTATCGTCGATTTTTACAGGGCTATTTTGCGTACTTATGTTATTTTCAGGACAAAAACAAATTTTCAATGAAAAGGCAAAAAAAATCATAAACGGATTTTTTGCTTTAAGCGGAATTATTACTGTCGGTATAATGCTATCGGGTATAAAAGAAATAGTAAAATCTCCCTATATTTTGTTATTATCGTTGTTTGTCTGTATGGTAGTAGCTGTTTTCGGCAATCGAGGAATGAAAGCGTTTAACGTTATTTGCGTTCCTTTGATTATAATTGCAGTATTTGTAACGGCAATTGTGAATAACGGAAAAATAGTCGGTAGTTTTAAAATCTTTAACGGGTTATGCTATTCGGCTATGAATGTATTTTTTGAAAGTGCGTTGATGTATCGAGAGGGCGAAAATATGACAAAAAGTGAGATTTCATTGGCTGGAGTATTTGTTTCAATCTTAATTTTTACGTTAATATTTTGTATGCGCAAAGCGTGTGCACCGATCGTTGGGGTAATGCCATATATTGAAGCGTCACGAAGCAACGGGTTAGGATGGGCGGCTCTCATTGTTGTAATATTGGCTATATATTCAACAATAGTAAATTGCTTAGAGGTTACGTTTGACTATGCGAAAAAGCATTTTGAAAAAACGCTTGTATACACGTTTGTGTTTATTGCTTCGCTTTTTATTTCGGTGTTCCCATTCGACTTGTTAATTGCCAAAATATATCCGATATTTAGCTATTTGGGAATAATACTTAATATATTTACTTTTGTGTTGCTGTTAACTAAACTAATCAAAGTCAAAGCAAATACTTTGATTGTTAAAAAATATTAAATTATTATGAAAAAATCCGACTTTTGGGGTATTGACAAGATAATTTATAATATAGTATAATATCAATAACTTCAAATTGAACTTATATGGAGGTATCTATGAAGATAAGAAAAAATAAAAAAGGTTTTACACTCGTTGAGTTGGTAGTTGTAATCGCTATTTTGGCAGTCTTGGCAGGTACGGCTACAGTTGCTACAATCGCAATTTTGAATAATGCTCGTAAGACACCTGTTACAGATGCAGCTGATAGTATACAAAATCAAATGCAACTCTACGTAATGGATAGTTCGTACGATGCTACAAAGGACGGCTTCAAAAAGTATTTGGGAGACTCTATGCCTGATTTAGTATTTGATACAGCTACAGCTAATAATGTAACAACTTGTAGCGATGACAAAATCCATGTAACATTGGTTAATGCTAGCGGTTTAAAGTCATCTACGTGGGCTGTAATCGTTTATACTCAATACTACAAAATAAGGGTTCAATACAATTACGACACAACAAATAAGGGGTTCAAAGACTTTACGGTTAGCGATATAAAGAAACTTAATGAGACCTTTTAATTTATATTAATAGGTGAAATCCAAAAGAAGAGCGCTAGCTCTTCTTTTTTTTGTCTAAAGTATTAGAATGTGAGTATACGTAGGCGAACATTCTGCCATCACTAATACTTTGGGACAAATTATAAATAATCCTTGAAAAAACATTTATGTGTTAAGACTTATATTAAAAATCATAAGTTTTGATTTAAGAATATTCTGCCCCGACTCTACCAAAGTACGAAGTAAATTTTAAGGATAAAACACAAAGAAATACGCAGTTTTGATCGACCGAGGCGTACTTGCCGTACGCCGACAAAGGAAAAACAAGTATTTCAAAGCGTTTTGCCTTAAAATTTATTAGTGACAAAGATATGTTTGCCTATAACACATTATTGACAAAAAGGCGGGTATATGATAAAATGATCGTGATTTTTGAAATACAAAAATATCACCAAAAAATAAAAAAGGAGAGTTTACAATGAGTGTTATATTTTTTGATACAGATTGCGAGCTTTGGTATACTCAAGCTGACGAGCTTGGTTGTCCTGTAATTAAAATGCCTTATACTATTGATGGCGAAGAAAAGTTTTATGATTTAGGCCGCGATACCGATTTTAAAGACTTTTATGCAAGAGTACGTAATGGTTCTATGCCAATCACATCCGCATTGAACCCAACACAATATATTGAAATTTTTGAACCATATTTTGCAAAAGGCGAAGAAATTTTATATATCAGTTTTTCAAGTGAGTTGAGTGGTACTTTCGGACATCTAGAAACAGCTTTGAACGAATTGAATGCAAAATATCCCGGCGTTAAATTTACAAGATTTGACACAAAGAGCATTTCATTTGGCGGTGGTTATCAAGTATATTTTGCAATTAAATATTTCCAAGAAGGACATACCATTGACGAAACCGTTGAATTCTTGAAAGATTTTACACAACATGTATCCGTTTATTTTATGGTAGATGATTTAATGCACCTACATCGTGGCGGTAGACTTAGCAAAACATCAGCAGTCTTAGGTTCCGTTTTAGGAATTAAGCCAATTCTTCACGTTAATGACGAAGGTAAATTAGAGGTTATCGATAAAGTTAAAGGCGAAAAGAAAGCATTAAATTATTTTATGGATAAGCTTGAAAATGATGGTTTAGACGTTGATAAATATCCTATAGTAATATTGGACGCAGATAACGAAGAAACCGCAGATAGACTTAACGCTAAGATAAGTGAAAAATATCCTAATGCAGAAATATGGCGTTATCCGGTAGGACCTGTTATTGGTACACACGCAGGTCCGGGAACAGTCGCTGTTTGTTTCCATTCAAAAAATAGATAGGCGAATACTCTGCCCCGACTTTACAAAAGTACGAAGTAAATTTATTAGTGATAAAGATATGTTTGCCTAAGATTATAGGTTCACTGTTAATGCTACGGTGAACCTTTTTGTGTTTTTAATAAACTAATTGACGAATTTAGGCTAAATTTTTAATATATCTTTAAAAATAAAATAAAAATTAACAACTTTTTTTAAAAAAGTATTTAAAAAATAGAAAAACAGTGTTATAATGAGATGTATTTTGTAAAATAAGGCAAATTGTACTATTTTAAGGTATTGATATAATAAGTGATATTTTATTATAGCTGTACTAACGATATGTAAGGAGAATATTATTTATGGCTGAATGTGAAAAAATAGGCATTATTGATTTAGGATCGAATACCGCTAGGCTAGTTTTGGTAAACGTTTATGACGGCGGTTATTTTGTCGTATTCGATGAGTTAAAAGAAAATGTTCGCTTAGGTCAAGATATGGAAATTGATGGGTTTTTACGTCAAAGTAGAATAGAACAAACCAAGAAAACACTACTAATGTTTAGGCGTTTTTGCGATAGCAACGGAATAGAAAAGATTTTGGCATATGCTACAAGCGCAGTTCGTCGCGCCAAAAACCAAAAGAGTTTCATTGAGGAAATAGCCGTTTCTTGTTGTATCAAACTGAAAGTTTTGTCTTCCGAGGAAGAAGGACAATTTACATATACCGGTGTTATCAACTCAATGGATATTCCAAAGGGTATCATCATGGATATGGGTGGTGGAAGCACACAATTTGTATATTATAATCGTAAGAATATATTAGCGCAAGCAACGCTACCTTTTGGCTCGGTAACGTTGACAGACTTTTATAAAGACAGCGGTTTGAAACCCGAGGAAAAGGCGGATAAAATTGAAGAATTTATTCGCGAATCAATTGAGTCAATTGAGTGGTTGAATAACGTTGACCCCGATGTTCAATTTGTTGGTGTAGGCGGTTCGTTCCGTAATCTCGGCAAAATTTCGAGAAGAATGAAGCATTATCCTCTTGATAAAGCGCATAACTATGTTGTATCTCTACAAGAGTTTACGTCAATTTACAATATGATTAAGGTATTGTCTTTGGATAGAACAATGAAAATCAAGGGCTTATCAAGCGGAAGAGCTGACATCTTCCCAAGTGCGCTTGCCGCAATGAAAGCAGTTTTCGACTGCGCTAAGTTCCAAAAGGTAACCATTTCAGGCTGTGGTTTGAGAGAGGGCGCTATGTTTAAATATGCTGTTCCGAGTGTAAACGAAAAGCCAATAAGCGACGTTTTAGGTTATAGCTTACAAACTCTTATCAGATATTTCAACAGCAATGAAGCGCATGCAAAGCATGTTGCCGAGTTATCTATGCAACTGTTTAAACAACTAAAGGTTATACATAAGTTGCCGAGAGGTTATTTTAAAGTTTTGCGAGTTGCCGCCGTTCTTCATGACGCAGGTACAACTATAAAATATTACGATCACCCCAATCATTCGGCTTATATCATTTTGAATTGCAATATATACGGCATTTCTCAAAAAGATATCGTTATGGCTGCGTGCGTTGCTTCTGCTCATAAGCGTGGAGAACCTTTTGAAGAATTCCAAAGATACAAATCTATGCTTACTGAAGAGGATATTAACGCAGTATATAAGCTTGGCGTAATCTTAAAGATTGCAGAGAGCTTTGATAGAAGTATGTGCGGTTTAATTACAGGCATTAATTGCGATGTTTTAGGTGACAGTGTAATTATGCAAACTGTTTCCGATAGCGACTGTTCGCTGGAAATACAAGACGCATTGAGCTGTAAAAACCAATTCAAAGCCGCATACGGAAAAACGTTGGAAATATTATAGTTTATGAAAAAGACGGGAATATTTGTTAAAATAGCTTTGTGCGTAATATCAGTTGCCTTGATACTAGCGGTTACCATAGGTATATTTCTATTCGGCACACCCTCAACAGGGGTACGCACAGAAAGAGATTTGAACAATATTTTGACGCTAATAATTATCGCTTCGGTGTTATTGTTTTTCGTTATTGTATTTGGTGTATTTGCTTTAATAATCAACAAGAGAAATAATGATAGACTACTGCAAGAGTTTGAACGCGAAAACCCAATCCCCGACGAATTATCCGATGAAGAGGATTGATTCGCTTTTGTCATCCTAAGCGTAGTCGAAGTGTCTAATCCATATCGTCAGCCCAAGCGTAGTCGAAGTATCTAATCCATATCGTCAGCCTAAGCGTAGTCGAAGTATCTAATCCATATTGTCATTTCGAGCGTAGTCGAGAAATCTAAATCTGCATTGAAATTCTGATCATTAATGTCATTTCGAGCGAAGTCGAAAAATCTCTGTAAATGTACAATTCATTAATAAGTACAGTGTTTGAAACGCACTGTACTTTTTTATGTCATTCCATTCACAAATTGTCATTCCGAGCCATCCTTACCGTCATGTCGACCGCAGTGGAGACATCTCATCCTTGTTGCGTCTCGTCTTGTTCGAGACATCTTATCCTTGTTACGTCATGTCGACCGCAGTGGAGACATCTCATCCTTGTTGCGTCTCGTCTTGTTCGAGACATCTCTATTTATGCACTTACTCATTGCGAAGCATACGAACAGTTGATATAAAAATAATATCGATGAGATTTTTCGACTACATTGCATTTCACTCAGAATGTCATTACCAATTGCATATTGCACATTAAAAAATGGTGCTACCTGCCTTTTTAATGCACTGCGCTTTTAATTAATAGAATACTTTTAACTTTCCTATAATATAATACTTATATTATGGCATTTTTTGAAGATATTAGAAATTACATACCGCTTAACGAATGTGATGCGCCTATTCAATTAGTTGCTCTTTCCTATGTCGTTATCACAGGACATAAGGGGATAAAAAGTTATACTGAACAAAAAATAGTTTTTCACTATAAACATCAAAAGATAATAATTGAAGGAGATAACCTCAAAATAATATATTTATCGAAAGAGGAAGCATATATAAACGGTAAAATAAAGGGGGTGTATTTTGATGCGTAAAAGTAAAAACTACGTAATAATTGCTATAAACGGATTAAATCACTCAAAGCATATAAATTATTTTCTAAGTAGAAATATTCCGCTTCTTAAAATCAAAAGAGAATACAAAAGATTGACGTTGACAGTTGAAGATAGATATCTTAAAGAAATAATTAATTATTTGGATGAATCATTGATTGATTATCGAGTAATAAGGTATATAGGCACAACGTATATCGGTAGTTTTTTGAGAAATAAAATTGCTTTGCTTATCGGACTTGTATTGTCTATAGGTTTGTTGGCGATAGCCTTTAATACAGTTTTTTCGGTCAAAATATCGCCACTAGAAAAGGTTGATATTGCACTTGTAGAAGAAGTGCTTGCAGAAAATAACGTGAAAATACCTTTTTTTAGAACAGGCTTTGACACTGTAAAACTAAAAGAAAGTATTTCGACTATTGAAAACGTTGCATTAACTTCGGTATATATTAAGGGGGTAACTCTCTATATCGATATTAACGAAGAACTTGACGATAGTCAAATAGAAAAGAATAACTTTTCCCCAATAGTTGCCGACCGTGACTGTATAATAGAAAAGGTGATTGTTGAATCGGGAACCGCGCTTGTAGAAAAAGGACAAGCAGTTAAAAAAGGGGATGTATTGATTGCGCCATTCTATATTTTTAATAAAGACGAAAATATAACTTATCCTTGTCAGGCAAAGGGAAGCGTTCTTGCGCGTATTTTTCTTGAAGAGAAAATAACTTTTAATGAAAATACCATAGTAACCGAAAGAAACGGAAATTTTGAAAAGCAAAGGATATTATATTTGTTAGGTAAGCCATTGTCGAAAAACAAAGAAAGCAGCTTCCAAAACTATCAAGAGGAAGTGAACACAATAAAAATACAAAGTTTCCCTTTTGAAATAGTGGAAATAACTCGTTACGAAGTGGTCGAAAACTACAAATTTATAGACTTTGAAAGCGTAAAAGACTCAATTCAAGCCGAGCTTCTAGATAAAATAACACAATCTATAAAAAAAGATGTACAAATATTAAATAAATGGTGTATAATAAAGAATATTATGGGTACATATATGCTGCAAGGTATTGTTGAATATATGGATTCGGTAGGAGTAATTGATGAAAGTGGTTAAACTGCCCATTGAAGACGTAGAAGTTGTCAGCACTTTATTTGGGATTTACGACGAAAACATAGAAACGATTTCAAAGGAGCTTCAAGTAAATATTAACGCGATAGGCTCGGAAATTACTCTTAGCGGTGATGAAGAAAATGTCGATATTGCCGCTAAAACCATTATGTCTGCTTGTTCATTGATAAACAGAGGAGAAAGACTAAAACCATATCATTTTAGAATGCTTTTGGATTTAGAACAAGAAGGCGCACCGATTACAGAAAACGAAATTGTTGACGCAATAGCAGTTACCGCACTTGGCAAACCAATAAAATGCAGAACGGTAGGACAGCGTAAATACGTTAATGCTATCGACAAAAACGCGTTATGCTTTTGCGTAGGACCGGCAGGAACGGGGAAAACCTATTTAGCAGTAGCCAAAGCGGTTGTTGCATATAAAAATAAAGAGGTAGACAAAATCATTTTGACAAGACCCGCAGTTGAAGCAGGCGAACGCTTAGGATTCTTGCCGGGCGACTTACAACAAAAGGTTGACCCTTACCTTAGACCGTTATATGACGCTCTTCACGAGATGTTGGGTTACGAAAATTATGGCAAGATGGTTGAGCGAGGTATAATCGAGGTTGCACCTTTGGCTTATATGAGAGGGCGCACGCTGTCAAATGCTTTCATAATTCTTGACGAAGCACAAAACACCACAAAAGAGCAAATGAAGATGTTTTTAACTCGTATGGGCGAAGGTAGCAAAATGGTTGTCACGGGAGATGCAACTCAAATCGACTTGCCATCGGGAGTCCATTCGGGATTGTTGAATGCAATTGATATATTGAACAATGTTGAAGGTATTGCCATATGTAGACTTGGCTCGAAGGACGTTGTTAGACACGATTTAGTACAAAAGATAGTAAACGCATACGAAAACTATAATAAGAAGCACTAAAATGAAAAAGAGTAATAATAAAATCGAACAAAAAAATGAAAAGAAACAAAGAAAGCTTGATGAATTTGTGTACTTTCCTTTGTATTCCGCTTTAATGGCAGGGGTTATATCCGTTGTTTTTTTCTGTACGTGTTTTAGCGGAGAATTTAAATTTGTAGGAATGCCTGTGTTTGTTACTTGGATTGCATTGACATGCCTATTTTTGATTGTATTTTGCTGTTCACGTATTTTTGTTCAGACAACCAATAAAAGTATTACAGTTTTGGGAATGGTTTGCTTGATTACAGTCGGTTTGTCTGTAATTTTAATGAGATATGCAAGATTTACTCTTGCGATATTTACCTTATCTTCGCTGTTAGTTGTACTTATTTTATCTAAAAAAGAAGCTTTTATTTCGGTATTCTTGAATACCATTGTTTTTTTAGCATTAATCTATATATACAACACATATGCGTTGGAAATACCCGATTATACAATGCTTTTGCCGCTCGCAATAAAAGCAATTGCTTCAATACTCTTAATCATCTTATACAAACCTACCTTTAATAGATTAAAAGTAATAGCAATCTCATTATTGAGCGGTTTATTCACATTGGTTTTAGCGTTATTTATCAACATATTTGCATTCAAGTTTGGTTTCATAGACGCTCTAATGGATGCTGTATGGATGTTTGTCGCAGAAGTTGGAGTTGCCATTTTATCTTTGATTTTGTCGCCGATATTTGAATGGGTATTCCGACTAGAAACAAGCATGCAGTTTTTGGAGTACATCAGTTTTGACCAGCCTTTATTAAAGGAATTGGCGGAAAAAGCCCCGGGAACATTCAACCATAGCATACAGGTAGGCAATCTTGCCGAGCGCTGTGCGTATGCAATAGGTGAAAACGTAAACGTTGCAAAAGCGGCAGCATATTTCCACGACATTGGTAAAATGCAAAGTCCGGAATTTTTCACTGAGAACCAAACCGACAATTACAATCCGCATGACGATTTGATTTTTGAAACAAGTGTTAAAATCATTACAAGACATACCGAACTTGGCTACGAAACACTTTTAAAACACAAATTTCCGAGAATTATTTGCAACGTTGCTCACGAACACCACGGCGACAGCTCCCTAAATTATTTCTATATCAAAGCGCAAAACATCACCGAGGGAGACGTTGATTCGAGCGATTATTGTTATCCGGGTCCAAGACCGACCACGAGAATAAGTGCAATCATCATGATTGCTGATAGCGTTGAAGCAGCGTCACGTTCAATGAATATGAGCGATAGAAAAGGGCTTATAAATTTAGTTGACAATATAATCAAGGAAAAGCGTGAAAGCGGACAATTCGACGATTGCGATATTACTATGAAACAGTTGGCGATAATAAGAGATACCCTTGTTGAATCCTTAGTCGGTATCGCACACACAAGAATTTCATACCCAACAAGAAAATAGATTAAAATAGGTGACATATGATAAATACTTATAGGATGAACAAACAAGATAAAGCAATACTAACCAAGGCTTATTCGGCAGTTTTAAAAAACTTAAGGTTAACAGATTGGTTTGACGCAGACGTTTCCATAGTCGGCAGAGATACGATAAGAGCACTGAACTTAGAACATAGAGGCGTTGATAAGGTTACCGACGTATTAAGTTTTCCGTCCGTTGAAATAACATGGCCGATATGTCCTTGCTCATATGAAAACGATGTCGATCCCGAAACAGGAAAACTGTTTTTGGGTGATATAATTATCTGTAAAAGTAAAATCAGAGAGCAGGGAAAGGAATTTGGACATGGCGAATTAAGAGAACTAGTGTATTTGTTTGTACATGGTATGTTGCACCTTTTCGGCTTTGACCATATCGAAAAGGAAGACGAAGAAGAAATGCTTTTGCATCAAAATCAAATTATGGAAGATTTGGGGATAAGTAGATGAGAACTGGGACAATTTCGATAATAGGAAAGCCAAACGCAGGTAAATCAACTTTAATTAATGCGTTAGTTGGCGAAAAAGTCAGCATTGTTTCTTGGCGTCCTCAAACTACAAGAAATAAAATAATAGGAATTCTAAATGGTGAAATAAATGGTGAAAAATATCAAATGATTTTTTCGGACACACCGGGAATTAATCACAGTAAAGGTAAACTTTTTGAATATATGAGCGAAAGCATACAATCCGCCACAAAGGACGGCAATTGTATTTTGTATGTAATCGACGGACAAAAAAAGATAGCTGATGACGATTTTGAGAATATTGAACTTTACAAAAAGGAAGCAAGCAAACTAATTGTTGTGCTTAATAAAATGGACGTAGCCGATCAAGAACTTTTTGTTTCCAATTTGGCTATGTTGAACCCAATAGACAATATCTCAGTTGTGCCCACAAGTGCCGAAAAACGCACCAACCTCGAACCACTGCTTGATGAAATATTTCAAGCATTGCCCGAGGGGGAAGAGTATTATCCCGAAGATTTATATACCGATAGACCAATAAGGTTTATAGTAGCCGAAATTATTCGTGAGAAAGCATTGAAGTTCTTACAAGAGGAAATCCCGCACGGAATAGGTATAGAAATCACCGCTTTTGAAGAAAGAGATGACGGTTTGATTCGTGTTAATGCCGATATAATCACCGAAAGAGATAATCATAAGGCAATTATTATTGGTAAAGGCGGCGAAACCTTAAAGAGAATTGCAACTGCCGCTCGCATAGAAATAGAAAAATTACTCGATCAAAGAGTATTCTTGAAACTTTGGGTTAAGGTTAAGTCAGGTTGGAGAGAAGACTCGGCTATGCTTAATTTGTTAGGGTATAATAAGAAAGACCTAAAATAATAGTGTCATTCTCAAGCGGAGCGCAACGAAGTCGAAGAATCTAATCCATCTTTTAATGTGCAATGTGCAATCCAGTATGTCATCCTGAGCGTAGTGCAACGAAGTCGTAAGGATCTAATCCATATAACGTCATCCTCAAGCGTAGCGTAGCGTAGTCGTAAGGATCTAATCCATATTAATAATGATTAATATAGAAATCAAAAAGTACAGTACATAAAAACGCACTGTACTTTTTTGTGTTCCAATCCTTTTTAGTTGTATTTTAAATATTGATTTCCGTCAAAAAGATAAATACCCGAAAACGTTCTAAATGAATTTGAATATAATATTCTTTTTACAGTGTTAATATTTCTTTCGCTTGTCTTTACAGATATTCCGCAACTTAAATTTAATTGTCTTGGAGTATTTGTTATTTCCGCTCGTATGTTATATGCTTGCAACCTTTCAAGGAGAAACAGTGAATCTCTCCTGCTTGCAAATACTATAAGTATATATCTCATTTTTATCCCCTTTGAATTGTTTTTGGTTACCCCAATTCGATATTGAAAATATACTGTATTATATGAGGTTAAAAAAATAAATGATATATTTAGACAACGCTGCAACAACAAGGTATTTGCCACCTGAGGTGTTGAAAGCATTTATAGAAGAATGCAATAGAAAAAGCAATCCCGGAAGAGGCGGACACAATGATAGCATAAATTCTGCCTTAAAAATTCAAAAGGTTCGGGAAATCGTATGCAATTATTTCAACAACAAGGACGGCGAAACTGTATTTACAAAAAACTGTACTGAGGCATTGAATCTGGCAATTCTCGGAAGCTATAACGGCGGACATATAGTTACCACGGTAACCGAGCATAATTCGGTGCTAAGACCTCTTTCATATTTGGAGAATACAAAAAATGTTGCGGTATCTTTTGCACGTCCCGATAAAAGTAAAAGAGTTACTTTGGATAGAATAAAGGGGAGTATTCGCATAGATACTCGATTGGTAATAATAAATGCAGAAAGCAATGTTACAGGTACGATTAACGACTATGAAGAAATTTGTGCGTATTGTGCCGAAAATGGAATACGAACAATAGTTGACGCATCTCAATTGGCAGGACACAAAAGAATAGATATGAGAAAAATTGGTTGTGATATGCTATGCTCGTCGGGGCATAAGGGCTTATACGGGTTGCAAGGTACAGGCTTTTTGACATTTAACGGTAGAGTGAAAATAAGACCAATTCTATTCGGCGGAACTGGGACCGATAGTATGAAAACCACTCAACCCGAATACTATCCCGAGGGCTTGGAAGCAGGCACTTTGAATACCGCGGGAATTGTTGCTCTAGGGCGTTCGATAGAATGGGTTGATGGCAAAACTGAAAAAATAGGAAATGACAATATGAAAAATACCGAGTATTTGATTGCCGAGCTAAAAAGAATACCCGATATAAAAATCTATTCCGAAGCTAATCCATCGGGTATTGTCGCATTTATGCTCAAAGGTACCGACTCTACCAAAATATCCGACTACCTAAATGATAGGGGTATTGCCGTACGAGGTGGCTTGCATTGTGCTCCACTTATGCACAAATATTTAGGTACTATATCAACAGGGCTGGTTAGGGTAAGTCTTGGCTACGACAACACGAAAAGGGAA
>CALYRM010000008.1 GCA_945482995.1 uncultured Clostridia bacterium
GAAAGTACTTGGCTGGACACGGCCCGGGAGGATATGTTGTCGCCGGATACCAAATGCCTTTTTAGCTCAGTCGGTAGAGCATTCGGCTGTTAACCGAAGTGTCGTAGGTTCGAGTCCTACAAGAGGCGCCAACAAAACAGGATTTTTGATTAGTAAAAGTCCTGTTTTTGTTTATACAAGCTGAGCATTATAGTCTCATTCTACGCAAGAAAAAAATTAACAATAATACGATTTTAACTCATATATGCTATCTATTTAATGAAGTTAGTCATTTTTTTTATTATATTATTTCATTAACTACTTTGCTGTATTGGATACTTATATTCGTCATTTTGTTATTCTCTTTTTTATTTGCTTGGTTTTTATTGGCGTTATGTTTTAGTTATATATAACCATCTAAATTGTTATTTTAAGCGTAGATCCCTCCACGTTGGTCGGGATGACAAAACATCGTCATTTTGAGCGAAGTGCAACGAAGTCGAAGAATAACATCCACTTTATGTTGTAACTACTAAGAAATGTTAAAAAAATATGTTCTAATAAATGTTTAAATCTCTTGTATATTCCTAAAAAAAATTTTATAATATTATATAGAGTTTATCTGTCATGGAGTATTATGCATGGATTTTGTTCCCATTTTACCAAATCCAATAAGTAAAAAAGAAGCAGAGTTTAAGAATTCGCTTGTTTTGGCGTTTGTCGGTGATTGCGTTCAAGAGCTTTACGTAAAAGCAAAGCTTGCAATAACCGATAATCATAAATCGGGCTTGTTGCACCAAATGGCAATAAGTGAGCTTAGTGCAAAATCTCAGGCTATTAAAACCGTGCGCCTTTTAGATCTTATGACCGAAGAAGAAATGAATATTTATAGACGAGCAAAAAACAGCAAGCCCAAGTCGCAGTCAAAAAATGCGGATACTATGGAATATCACAAGGCAACGGGAATCGAAGCAGTATGGGGATATTTGTATCTCACAGGACAAACTGAAAGACTATTGCTTTTGCTTGAAGTGTAAATAATGCTGTCATTCTGAATGTAGTCGATGAATCTAATCCATAACGAATTGCAACCATTAGGTGCAACTCAATTCACCTAGTGCGAAAGATAATTCACGGGCTTTAGGCTCAATTTCCGCAACCGATAGGTTTCAAATTCATGTTAAAACTGCTACATTCGTTTTAACATGGCGAATAAATAGGAGAGAATATGTTAATTGAAGGAAGAAACGCAACGAAAGAAGCTTTATTATCGGATACTACAGTTGAAAAACTATTGGTATCGAAAGGACAAATAGATAATACCCTAAAAGTCATTGTTGCAATGGCAAAAGAAAAGGGGATAAGAGTTAATTTTGTCGATAAAATGATATTAGATAAAACTTCGGAAACGGGCAAACACCAAGGGGTTATTGCCTATACAACCGAGTTTAAGTATTCGGAGCTTGAGGACATTTTGTCTGCAAAACCCGATAACCGGTTGATATTAATACTTGACGGCATAGAAGATCCGCACAACTTAGGAAGTATTATAAGAGTTGCCGAGTGTATGGGAGTTGACGGCATTGTAATTCCCAAAATGCGCTCGGCTACCGTCAATGAAACCGTTATTAAAACCTCGGCAGGCGCAACGCAATATATGAAAATTGCCAAGGTAACCAATATCAATGATACGATAAGAGAGTTGAAAGATAATTTTTTCAATGTTTACGGACTTGATATGGAAGGCGTCCGACTACAAGACGCACACTTAACAGGAGATTTAGCGTTGGTTATAGGCAACGAAGGCTCGGGCATAAAGCAATTGACAGGTAAGCTTTGCGACCAAATGGTTAGCATACCTATGAGTGGCAAGGTTTCGTCGCTTAATGCATCGGTTGCAACGGGTATTGCTTTATATCAATGCTTTATAAAGAGAGAAAAATAGTGACTGAAGAAGAACTGATTGAAAAAGCAAAGACAGATAACATCGCCCTTGAACAGCTACTTACTAACTATGAACCGATGATTAGTTCGATTGTTAAAGGCGTGAAAGTTCACGGTTATACCAGGGAAGACCTTATGCAAGAGGCAAGAATGGTATTTTGTCAAGCCGTAAAAAAGTATGATAGCACAAAAAGCAAGCTGTCGACTTTCGCGTATACCTTGATTAAGCGTCGTTTAAGAGATTTAAAAAAAACCGAATCGGTACTGAAAAGAAGGGGAACGGTTGTGTCGATTAATTCCGATTCAGAAGATACAGAGTATTATGATATTCCGTCGCTTAACCCTACGCCTGAAGAAAAGGTTTTAATGGAAGAAAAACGACAGGAAATCGATGCAGCGCTAAGAGGTAAGCTTACTTCTTTAGAATTTGATGTGGCTATATTGTTTTCTCGCGGATATACCTATCGAGATATCGCCACACTAATGAATATAACCACCAAACAAGTAGACAATGCTCTACAACGAGCAAGAAATAAATTGAAGGGATAGCGCCATGGAAGATTCTAATTCTAAACCCGAAAATGAAATAGTCAGCGAGACAAAAAAAGCACCAACTGCTGAAACTATTGGACTTAGCGACGATGAAGTAAATGAACGAATCGCTAGTGGTAAGGTTAATGGTAATTGTAACATTAAGTCCAAGTCCTTTTTGCAAATTCTTAAATCCAATTTCTGCACGTTGTTCAATTTGTTGAATTTAGTGCTTTTTATCTTGACAATCACCTTAGGAAAGTCCATCAAGAACGCAACGTTTGTAGGACCTGCCATAATCAATATTATCATTGGTATCGTTCAAGAGGTTAGAGCAAAGAAAACCATAGATAAGTTAAGTCTTATCTCTGCGCCTAAGGTAAAGGTTATAAGAGGCGGTGAAGAACGTGAAATAAACGTTCCCGATATTGTTTTAGACGACATAATGGTTTTGAATGCAGGAAACCAAATTTGCTCGGATTGCAAGGTGATTGAGGGTACATGCGAAGTAAACGAATCGCTTATAACCGGAGAATCCGATCCGATAGTTAAAAATGTCAGCGACGAACTATTGTCGGGCTCATATGTGGTTAGTGGAAAGGCAAAGGCGCAAGTTATTCACGTAGGAAACGACAATTACGCTACCAAAATTACAAACGGTGCAAAGTATGTAAAAGAAACGACAAGCGACATTTTGAAGTCATTAAGGTCGGTAATCAGAGTAATGAGCTTTGTCGTAGTCCCATTGGGCTTGCTACTTTTCTTGAAGAGTTATTTCCTTTCTTCCCCATCTATGCAATTAGCACCTTCGATTATCAAAATGGTATCTTCAATGTCAAGTATGATTCCGCAAGGCTTAATTGCATTGACGTCTACCATTTTTGCGGTGGGCGTAATAAGACTATCAAGGCATAAAACGCTATCACAAGATTTATACTGCATAGAAACGCTTGCAAGAGTTGACGTATTATGCTTAGATAAAACCGGTACAATTACCGAGGGTAGTATGCAGGTTGACGATATTGGTATGGTGAACAGCACTCCAAAAGAAGTTGATGACGCATTAACAATGCTTGTTAATCTGTTGCCCGATTCTAATCCTACGTTTTTGGCAATAAAAGATAAGTATTCCGAAAAAGTGGATACCAAAGCTTGCTTTGTTGCGCCGTTCTCATCGGCAAGAAAATGGAGTGGAATATCGGTCGACGGCAAGGGAACATATATTATGGGAGCTCCCGAATTTGTTTTGGGAGATGGTGTGGCTAGCTATAAAGAACAACTTGAATATTACACAGTTCAAGGCGAACGTGTATTGGTGTTGGTTCACTCAAACGAACTAATGACAGATACCGTTTTACCGCAAAACGTCAATGTAATGGCGTTGATAATAATCGGAGACAAAATCAGAAAGGAAGCACCCGACACTCTTAAATTTTTCAGAGAGCAAAACGTTGATATAAGAATTATATCGGGAGACAATCATATAACCGTAAGCGCCATTGCCAAGAAAGCAGGCTTGCAGAATTGCGAGGCTGTGGATATGACTACCATTACCGACGATCAAATACAAGAGGTATCGAGAAAATATAAGATTTTCGGTAGAGTTACGCCCGATCAAAAACTTAAACTTGTAAAGGCGCTAAAAGCGGACGGACACACAGTAGGCATGACCGGCGACGGTGTAAACGACGTTTTGGCATTAAAGGAAGCGGATTGCAGCATCGCAATGGCTTCGGGCTCGGACGCAGCAAGAAATGCGTCCCAACTTGTTTTGTTAGACAGCAACTTTGCATCTATGCCTAAGATAGTTGCAGAGGGTAGAAGAAGCATAAATAATCTTCAAAGAACGGCCGCTTTGTATCTTATCAAAACGATATATTCGGCATTGTTGACTTTGCTTTTTATTTTCATACCGTACACCTATCCATACGAGCCTACAAATATAACCTTGGTTGGTGCCGTTACAATAGGTATACCTTCATTTATCTTGGCATTAGAGCCAAACAAGGAACTTGTAAAAGGACGTTTTCTACCGAACGTATTATCAAAATCCTTGCCAGGTGGCTTGAGCATAGTAGTATCGGTTGCATTTTTACAAATTGTAAGAATGTTCTTAGGTAATGCGTTAGGATTTACACTTACCGAAGACCAAATGACAACTGTTTCAGTTGTTTTGCTTGCATTCGGCGCATTTGTTCAACTGTTCATAATTTGTATGCCGTTTGATATTAAGCACGTTTGCTTGTATGTCGGAATGGTAATTATGTTTTTCTTGTGTTGGTGGTTCTCTTCGATAGACTTAGTTGTATTCGGCAAGCCTATGAACATATTCTCAATGACGCCTATTAACGAGATTACAGGACATATGTGGATTTATATGGGAATTGCCTTAGGGGCGGCTATACCATGCTTCATATTGACGAGTTGGCTTGTTAGGAAATATGTTACAAGCAAAAATAGCAAATTAATGAACAAAATCAGCACTTTAAACTAAGCGAGTATTATGAAACTAAATCCAGATGAATTGTTTTATATCGACAACAAACTGTTTGTTTTCGATTCGGTAGTTGTCAAACTAATAGAATATAAAGATAAGTACGGTATAGTTTTGGATAAGACCGGTTTCTTCCCCGAAGCGGGCGGACAAAAGGGAGATCTCGGCACGCTAAACGGAATATCGGTTTTAGACGTGCAAGTAACCGAAAATGGAATCGAGCATTTTGTTTCTTGTTCGATTGAGGTTGGTACGTTAGTTCACGGCGAATTAGATAAGGAGTTGCGACTCAAAAAAGAACGCAACCACTCGGGCGAGCATATAGTATCTGCCGTCGTTCATAAGTTATTCGGATACAATAATGTTGGATTCCATATGGGCGAAGAGGGAATGGACGTCGATTTCGACGGAAGCTTTACCAAAGATGAACTTGTGGAAATCGAACGACAAGCAAATAGAATAGTAAGAGAGAATGTTGCTGTAAAATGCTATTTTCCAACCGAGGAAGAGTTAAAGCGTATCAGTTACCGCTCGAAACTTGAACTTTCTACGCCAAGAATAGTTGAAATAGTCGGCTACGATTTTTGTGCTTGCTGTGCACCTCACGTTAGCACAACAGGCGAAATAGGCTTGATTAAAATTGTAGATTGCTATAAAAATAGGGGCAATACAAGACTTACGCTATTATGCGCAGAGGATGCCGTTGAGTATGTTTTGTCTGTTTGTTCCGATGCGGATAAGAGTGGCGCAATGCTTAGCGTAAAGCCATATTCGGTGTCGTCCGCTATTACTAAACAGTTGAAATCGAATGAAGAGCTTGTTAGATTGAATGCAGAGTTAAAGCATTCGATATCTTTAGAGATAGTGTCTAATTTGAAAGCAAGCGAAAATTATTTGGTTGTTTTCGCCCCTAGTTTTGCTTCAAAGGACGTTTTGAATAAAGGATTAGAACTATCACAAAAGGGTGTTTGCATATTTAGCGGAAATGACGATGATTATACATACGTTCTAGCCTCTAAAGCGGGTGATATGCGAGGCTTGGCTACTTCCTTGAACCAAACATTCTCGGGCAAGGGTGGCGGTAAACCAACTCAAGTACAAGGTAGAATAAAGGCTAGTAAGGAACAAATAGAAAAATTTTTCCATAATGGAGAAAAGGAGTAATTATGTTAGATTTTGATAGGTATTTTTTAAAGGAAAGTCAAGTTTTTCTTTCACATATAGATTATGATTTTTTGAGTTTTCCTCAACAGGTCGACAACAAACTATCAATAAAAGATACCATTGGTGTATACAACCTAGAGGACGGCAAGGTAAAAATTGAAATAACAAGATCGTTGGATTTTGGCGCGGGTAAGCTCTTTTCTTTGACCGTGGTATTTGGTATATTGTTAAGAAAGAATCCTTTTTCAGAAAACGAGATAGATTGGGCAAATATCAATCTCGCAGAAGAAATCAAAAATGCTAATTTACCGCTTATTAAAAACGTAATGAGTAAAATGTGCGTGCTGATTGCAGAAATCACTTCTTCGTACGGACAAGTTCCTGTCATCACGCCACCTCAACTAATTAAATAGGTCGAGCCAAAGCTTAACACAAAGGAGGCAATATGAAAGGTAAAAAAATGACAGGGGTAAAATTTATATTGAACCCATCAAGCTCAAAATATTATGAAAATTATACTGCTTGGCTAAGTGAAAACCTTGTTATGCGTGCAATGGAATTGTCTGAGCCAATGCAAGAAGCACAACAAAAAAAATGGTTTAGACAAGGTATTACCTCAACTAATACCGTTAGATTTGAAATTCTCGAAAAATCAACTAAAAAGCCTATAGGTTTTTGTCTAATTCACGACATTGACGAGAGAATAAGCACTGCAAAAGTTGCCGTATACATTGGTGATCCGAATTATCGTTTCAGGGGTTATGGTTCGGAAACATTGAATTTGCTTTGCAAATATGCGCTATACGAATTAAAGCTTCATTCTCTATGGTGCGAGGTTCCGTCTTATAATTCTGGTGCATTATCAATTTTTAGAAAGCAGGGCTTTACCGAGTGTGGCACTCGCCATCACGCAGGCAAAATCGGGGACGAATATTACAACTTAACGACATTTGAATTAATCAATCAAAGCCATTAGTATGCCTTTTTTAAATTGCCAGCGGCATCCCGAACATAGTAGAGGGTAAAAATTTAACTTATCATCCTGCATAAGCCAATGTGCAATTATTAAATGTCATTTTCAAGCGTATAAATCGTCATTCTGAGCGCAGTGCAACGAAGTCGAAGAATCTAATCCGCTTTCGGGAAATCTCTATTAATGCACAAACTCTACCTTATGATGAGATAATCATACTAGCACTACTAAAAATCTAACAAAACAATATAACAAAGCAACAAGAGAAACAAAAATGAATATTATAGAAAACATTCAATTAGATCAAGAAAGAGCCTTATACGGAAGCAATGATTTGATAATAAGGAATGTATCGTTCAGCGGTGAAGCGGATGGTGAAAGTGCAGTCAAGGAATGTAAAAACATAGTTGTTGAAAACTGTTATTTCAATTTAAGATATCCTTTTTGGCACGTACACGGTTTAAAAATAACCGATACCATAATGACGGAAAATTGTAGAGCGTCGCTGTGGTATTCCGACAATATACTCATTCAAACCACCAAGATGCACGGAATTAAAGCTTTGAGAGAGTGTTCAAATGTTAGTATTAAGAACTGTGATATAATCTCGCCCGAATTTGGTTGGTCGGTAACAGGCTGTAATCTAGAAAACGTAACAGCCGTAAGTGAGTACTTTATGATGCGTTCAAAAGAGTTGCATTTTGAGAACGTTAAGTTTAAGGGTAAGTATTCTTTCCAGTACATAGAAAATGCTTATTTCAATAATTGCGAATTTGATACAAAGGACGCTTTTTGGCACGGCAAAAATATAACCGTTTTAAACTCGGTAGTTAAGGGCGAGTATTTAGCGTGGTATTCGGATAATTTAACTTTTGAAAACTGTACGATCATAGGCACTCAACCATTTTGCTATTGTAAAAACTTAAAGCTCATCAATTGTAAAATGATAGATACCGATTTGTGTTTTGAAAAGTCTTATGTGAATGCTACCATAACCACGCCCGTAATAAGCATAAAAAACCCGTATGACGGCAAAATTTTTGTACCCTCAGTCGGTGAGATTATACGAGACGATACACTATCAACAGGTGAAATCATTGTAGGATAGGCATACCATATAAATGTCATTCTGAGCGTAGTCGAAGAATCTCATCCGCTTCCGTCATTCCGATTAAATCGTCATTCCGACCAACGTGGAGGGTGAATTGACAGCTCCGCTGTCATCCTGAAAGCGTTGTTCGAGGGACCTCATCCGCTTCCGTCATTCCGACCGAAGTGGAGGAATCTCATCCTTGTTTGTCATGTCGAGCGTAGTCGAGACATCTCTATCCTAACACAGACTCGTTGCGAAGCATACGGAAACCTTGAGTTTCGTCAATTTGACCAAGGTTGATAAATACATTAAGGAGAAATAAAATGAAAAATATTTTAGTAATAACATCAAGCCACCGCAAAAACGGTAATTCAAATATGCTTGCAGAACAATTTATAAAGGGTGCTGTTGAAGCCAACAACGTTGAAAGAGTAGACCTAAGCGAAAAGCAAATCAACTTTTGCCGTGGTTGCCTAGCTTGTCAAACCTTAAAAAAGTGTGTAATCAACGACGATGCTGCTCTCATTGCCGAAAAAATGGGCAGGGCTGACGTCCTTGTATTTGTAACCCCAATCTATTACTACTCAGTGAGTGGACTATTAAAAACTATGTTGGATAGGGCTAATCCTTTGTATGGTTCTGATTATTCTTTCCGTTCGGTTTACTTGATTGCTACTGCTGCCGACGAGGACTCAAGGGCTGTTGACGGTGCGGTAAAGGCTGTTCAAGGATGGGTTGATTGCTTTGAAAATGCAAAGCTTGAATGTGTTTTATTTGCCGGCGGTGTAGAGGCTCAAGGCGACGTTAAAGATAATATCGCAATGTGCAAAGCCTATGAATTGGGCAAACAAATCATATAATACATAAAATCATTTGACAAATTAACTAAAATAGGTTAAACTAATATCAATTTAATAGAAAGACAGTTCGAAACCATCCTGTCTAAAAATAAAACTATGGAGGATGATGGCGTACTGTGCCAATGGACTTGCTTTCCGTTGCATACGCCTTCTTTGTTTGTATGAAAGAAAAAATAAAGAGAGAATTTCAAGAGTTTAGACTACTTCTAAAATCGGTACCAAGCATTGTAATTGTTTTATTCGTGGTATCGGTTTTTTCAATGAATTTGCTTGCAAACAAAAGCATAAATTTAGGCGTTGATTGGTTGGCTCTCGACACGGGAATTATCGTTTCATGGTTTGCCTTTTTATCAATGGACGTCATCACCAAACATTTTGGACCAAAGGCAGGCACTCAAATTTCGATTATGACGCTTGTATTTAGTTTATTCTTTTGTTTGCTGTTTTTCATAGGCTCGGTGATCCCCGGAGTATGGGGCGAATCCTTTGTCGAAGGTAGCGAAGACGTAATCAATACGGCATTAAACAAAACGTTTGGCGGTACTTGGTATGTATTATTGGGTAGTTCGGTTGCGTTTTTAGTATCTTCCGTAGTGAATAATTTTTCAAATTGGGGCATAGGCAAGATTTTTGTCAAAAAACCTGACGGCATTCTTGCTTATATCACGAGAACATACGTTTCGACTGCAATCGGACAGTTTGTAGATAACTTTGTGTTCGCTCTTATTGTTAGTCACAACTTCTTCGGTTGGACAATACTTCAATGCTTTACTTGCGCATTGACCGGAATGGTTGCCGAGCTTTTGGTAGAGGCTATATTCTTCCATTTGGGGTTTAGCATTACTAAAAAGTGGAAAAAACAAGAAATCGGAAAGGAATACTTTGAATTTAGAAAAAGGAAGGATAGCGTATGCGAGTGTTAGTTACAGGAACGAGTCAGGGGATAGGACGGGCAATTTCAGAGAAGTTTTTGTCAAGCGGACATACTGTTTATGGGCTTGATATTCTTGACGGGACGATTAATAATGCAAATTATATTCACTTTAAAACCGATGTTTTAGGGACTTTGCCCGAGATTGAAAACTTGGATATAGTAATTAATAATGCAGGCGTTCAAGCTTCGGGAAAGGATATAGACGTGAACTTAAAAGGTTCGATAAGGGTTACCGAAAAGTACGCAATTCAACCTAATATAAAGAGTGTTTTATTTATTGCTTCGGCAAGCGCTCGGAGTGGCTCGGAATTTCCTGAATATGTGGCAAGCAAAGGCGGACTGGTTAGCTATATGAAGAATGTCGCTCTAAGAGTTGCAAAATGGGGAGCAACCTCAAATAGTTTATCTCCGGGTGGCGTCACTACTGACTTAAATTTAAGGGTTATGACGGACAAAGAAAAGTGGCAACAAATAATGAATGAAACCTTGCTTCCCAAATGGGCAAGTGCTGAAGAAATAGCAGAGTGGGCATATTTTGTAACGGTAATCAACAAATCAATGACTGCCGAAGACCTGCTTATCGATAACGGCGAATTTGCAAAATCAAACTTTATTTGGTAATTCCTAATTGTCATTCTTGACCTGTTTGCGTGTTCCTACTCATATTGTCATTCTTGACCTATTTGCGTATTCCCGACTCATATTGTCATTCTGAGCAACGTCAAAGGTGAATTGACAGCTATGCTGTCATCCTGAAAGCGTTGTTCGAGGGACCTCATCCGCATCGTCATTCCGACCAACGTTGAGGAATCTCTATCTAAGCACCTATTATTAGCAAAGCATACGAACAGTCTGAAATCACAATATTGTCATCCTGAAAGCGTTGTTCGAGCGACCTCATCCGCATTGTCATTCCGACCAAGGTGGAGGAATCTCTATCCAAGCACCTACTATTAGCAAAGCATACGAACAGTCTGAAATCACAATATTGTCATCCTCAAGCGTTGTGCAACGAAGTCGAAGGATCTAATCCACTTCCAATGCGCAATGTGCAATTTTATTAATGCCTTTGAAGTATAAATTGTCGCTCATATGCAAAATGCTTCAAAGGCTTTTTGTATTATTTTAAAAAATGTTGAGAACAACTTTTTTTTGTGATATAATAAATAAAAAATTATCGGAGAAGCATTGTGAAAAGAAAAATTATTTTTACTTTATCCGTATTACTAATACTTTGTTTTATTCTTTCGTCTTGTACGATTGACTTTAATAATAAAACTTCTTTATCAGTCCCCGTTGTTGAAGTCGACGTTATGGGTAACGCTAGCTGGAGTGTGGTAGAAAATGCGTCAGGCTACTCCTACAAAATTAACAATGGAGAGATTGTCAAGACAAACGGCAACAGTGTAAAAATTGAGGACGGACAGTATATTCAAGTTAGAGCAGATGGCAAGGGAAACTATTTAGACAGTGCATTTTCCGAACCTATTTATTATAGAATTACGGACTGCGAGCATATGGATGCAGATGAAGATGGTGCTTGTGATAAATGCTCTTTAACTATTGCATTAAATTTGACATTCTTATCCATCAACGATTTGCATGGTAAGTTCGTTGATACAAACGAACAACCCGGTGTTGACGAATTGACAACATATCTAAAAGATTTATACCGCGATAACTCAAGAGAGGAAATATTGCTTTCCACCGGCGATATGTGGCAGGGAACAGTTGAATCCTCTACAAATAGGGGCGCTCTTATGACCGAGTGGATGAATGAAGTCTCTTTCTCTGCAATGGCTCTAGGTAATCATGAATTCGATTGGGGTGTTGATTATATCACCCAAAATGCTCAAAAAGCAAACTTTCCATTTATTGCAATAAACGTACGATATAAGGGCGCGCAATTAGCAGGTACAACGCCATCGGTTATCGTTGAAAGAAAAGGTTTTAAGGTTGGTATTATCGGAGCTATAGGTAATTGTAGAAGCTCTATTTCGGGCGAGTATAACCGTGATTTACATTTTATCGTTGGCGATGAATTAACTCAGCTTGTCAAGGACGAAGCCACGAGATTACGTGCAGAGGGCTGTCGCTTTATTGTATACGCTATTCACGAAGGACCGAGTTATTTTGGCGAAACTAATGTAAATGAAAACGGCGAAGTTTTCTATGATATGTCACTATCAGACGGATATATTGATTTGGTATTTGAGGGACACACTCATGCTAAATACGTACACCAAGACGATTTTGGAGTTTATCACATTCAAAGCGCTGCGGAAAACCGTGCATTGAGCTGTTCCGAAGTAACCGTCAATTTATTGACTGATGAAATAATGGTTACAAGTGCATTCAATATGTTGAATACCGAATATGCCGACGAAGATATAAAGGGCGACGACGTGGTAAATGAAATATTTGAAAAATATTTTGAGAATTCCAATCCATATACAACTGTGGTTGGTACAGCAAGCAAAACCCTTTATTCAGATGCAGTATGTGATAAAGTGGCGGAATTATATTATGAAGTCGGCAAACAAAAATGGGGTGATAAATACGATATTATATTAGGTGGCGGATTTATATCTCTAAGAACTCCATATAAAGTTGAAAGCGGCGAAGTAACCTATGCGGATTTATTTGCGATATTACCTTTTGATAACACACTAATATTAGGCTCAATTAAGGGTTCTAAGCTCAAATTTAATTTTATTAATACTCAAAATGATAGATATCACTGCTACTATGATAAATCGATAGTATCGTCAATAGAGGATAATCGCACATATTACGTAATAGTTGATACATACACTTCAAACTATTATCCAAACGGAATAACCGAGATTGCAAGATATACAAATGGCGTTTACGCAAGAGATTTGCTTGCAGATTATTTTAGAAAAATTAAGGTTTGGTGATAGCGTCAAATGCAAATTGGCTAAAGTGTTTCGAACTTTAGCCAATCTTTAATTTACATAAGAAAAAAAGTTGTATATACGAAAAAATTTCTTGAGTCTATTAATAAGTTTAAAAATGTTTTCTTACAAAGTTTACAAAATAATACCCAATAGCAATTTTTGCCATGGGGTATTATTTTGAATAGATAAATTATGAACTTCTTTTTAGAATAGTCCTGTAATTTTGCCGTTTTCGTCAACGTCAATGTTTTCTGCTGCGGGAACTTTAGGAAGTCCGGGCATAGTCATAATATCGCCTGTAAGCACCACGATAAAACCTGCACCTGCGCTTATTTTTACATTTTTAACGGTTACTGTGAAATCGGTAGGCGCACCCAAAAGAGCGGGGTTGTCCGAAAAACTATACTGTGTTTTTGCGATACATACAGGTATTTTGTCAAAACCTAATTTAGTCAAGCGGTCAATTTCTTTTTTTGCTTGTGGTAAAATGGTAATACCTTTGCCACCGTAAACTTTTTGAACGACGCTTTCGATTTTTTTGTCTATTGGCAAATCCAAAGAATAACAAAATTCAAAATTGTTTGGCTCTTCGGTGAGTTTTACAACTTCTTTGGCAAGGTCTTCGCCACCCTTGCCGCCGTCAGCCCAAACTGTAGATAAAACAACGTTTACGCCCAATTCCTTGCATTTTTCAATAACCAAATCAATTTCTGCATCGGTATCGGTCGGGAATCTATTTACTGCTACGACTGTGGGAAGTTTGTAAACGTTTTTAATGTTAGACAAGTGTCTTAGTAGGTTTGGAATACCCTTTTCAAGCGTCGTTAGGTTTTCTTTGTTTAAGTTCGATTTTAGACTACCGCCGTGTAATTTTAATGCTCTAACGGTTGCAACTATGACAACGGCATCGGGTTTAAGGTTTGCGAACCTACATTTGATATCCAAAAACTTTTCAGCACCTAAGTCGGCGCCGAAGCCTGCCTCGGTAACCACGTAATCGCCCAACTTTAATGCAAGCTTAGTTGCGGTAACGCTGTTACATCCGTGTGCGATATTAGCAAACGGTCCGCCGTGTACAAGAGCAGGGGTGCCCTCGAGCGTTTGAACCAAGTTAGGTTGCAAAGCGTCTTTTAATAGGGCAGTCATTGCGCCTTGCGCCTTCAAATCGCCTGCGGTTACGGGCTTATCGTCAAAGGTATAGCCAACAATAATTTTTGAAAGTCTTTCTTTTAGATCAGAAATAGACGAGCTTAAACATAATACAGCCATTATTTCGGAAGCAACGGTTATATCAAATCCGTCCTCTCTCGGTACGCCGTTTGCTTTGCCACCCAAACCGTCAACAACAAATCTTAACTGTCTGTCGTTCATATCCACGCAACGTTTCCAAGTGATTTTTCTTGTATCGATTCCAAGAGCATTGCCTTGGTGAATATGGTTATCAAGCATTGCTGCTAAGAGGTTATTCGCTGCGCCAATTGCATGGAAGTCACCTGTAAAATGTAGGTTAATATCTTCCATAGGAACGACTTGAGCATATCCGCCACCTGCCGCTCCGCCTTTTACACCGAATACAGGGCCTAAGGACGGCTCTCGAAGTGCAACGATTACATTTTTACCAATTCGTTTTAAGCCGTCTGCAAGTCCAATGGTCGTGGTGGTTTTGCCTTCTCCGGCGGGGGTTGGGGTAATAGCGGTAACTAAAATAAGTTTACCGTCGGGATTTTTATTTTCATTCATTATAGACAAATCTATCTTTGCCTTATACTTACCGTAATAATTAATATATTTTTCGTCAATACCGGCAGTCGCTGCAATTTCCGAAATATGTTTAGGTGTAATAGATTGAGCAATTTCAATATCAGTCATAGTTATCTCCTTATATTAGGGTAATCAGTAGTATTGCCTAAATAAAGTATTATATATAATTATCACATATTATATAGAAAATAGTCAATACTTTATTTAAAAAGTATAGAATATAATTTTTGCTAATAAAAAAACATTGGTTGTAAACTTTGTGAACACCAATGTTTTTTTAGATGGCAAATTATGTCTTTCGTCATTCCGAGCAAGGTTGAGGAATCTTGCGAAAAACATATTTCTAATCACAAACACAATTCTGTTAAAGTTGTTGTTTTCCACAATATTGGCAAAATTTTGAGTCGGTGGGTATCTGTTTCCCGCAATATCTGCAGTAGACAGTGTTTTCTACAGTATTTGTTGCAGTGTTATCAGTGGGACTGTCCCAACCTGTTTTAACGGCGCTTGCAACCTTTGTAACGGATTCTTCCACAATGTCGGCACGATTGTTTGATATATCCCTCAAGTCATCTTTTGCTGTTTCCTCTAAGTATTTTACCATGCGAACTCCTGCCTTGTGTATTTTAGGCAAGAAACTAATAAAAAATAAAGGAAAGGATATAACCAAAATGAAAATCCCCGGTGCAAGAAAACCAAAGTTAGGGAAGTCCGTTTTTTCTTCTCTAAATACCAATGTCCCCAAAAATATCAGCGTGATGCCGATTACGAGTGCAAAACAAGCGATTACTCTTAGTACAAAAAACAATTTTGGTTCTTTAACTTTTTCTTTTTTCATAATAAATCCTTTTTTAGATAAAACTAAGACTATATTTATCAACTAATAGTCGTTTATTTGTGTAGATTCGAGAGATTGGAACGCAAATATCGGTTGATAAATCATCTACTTATATAATAGCAAAATTTATAATCGATAGAAACATTTTAAGTAAAATTATATTAATTCTTAATCCAAGACTTCGGATAGAACACAAGAAGAAGAGGAATTATTTCAAGTCTACCTATAAGCATATCGAAGCAAAGCACCAATTTAGAGAGAATTGAGAAGCTCGAAAAATTTCCCGTTGGACCGATTTTACCAAAGCCCGGACCAACATTATTAATACACGTAGCCACGGCAGATAGGTTTTCCAATAAGCCGAAGTCGCTTGGAGATGTTAACGATACTAATAACGTTGAAATTCCAACAATAATAAAGAACATGCAAACGTAGTTATTGACGCTGTTCGTCAATTCGTCTGTTATCGGTTTACCATCCAACTTGACAGGCGAGAAACTTTTGGGTGAAATACTTGTTTTTAAACGTCTAAGTCCTGACTTGAAAGAAATGATTATTCTCGAAACTTTCAAACCGCCCGCAGTAGAACCGCCGGATCCACCAATAAACATCAACACAAAAAGTATTACTTGACAAAACGCAGGCCAAGCGGTGTAATCGGCTGTTGAAAATCCCGTAGTTGACATTATTGACGCAGATTGGAAAGACGCCAATCTCAATGCTTCTCCGAAATTGCCTACTGTTTTGGTAACCGTTAGCGAAATACCTATTGCAAAGGCTGACACAATAAATACGCCGAAAAGCGTTCTCAATTCTTCGCTTTTAATGACGTTTTTAAAATGTCCGATAATCAGTAGATAGAAAAGGTTGAAATTGATTGAGAAAATCATCATAAATATGGTGATTACAATCTCGGCAGCAAGTGAATTTAAGCCTGCGACGGACGCATTGTAAGACGAGAAACCACCTGTTCCGGCTGTTGCAAACGTATGCACAAAGCTATCGTATGCACTACAACCGCAACAAGCGAGTGCAATAACTTCAATTAAGGTTAAAACGATATAAATTCCATATGTTATTTGAGCCGAAAAGCGAAGTTTGCTAACCAATTTACCGAATTGAGGCCCGGGGGATTCGGCTTTAATTAGGTGTACAATTGTCGGATCGCCCTTTGGAAGAACTGCAATGATGAAAAGCAAAACGCCCATACCGCCAATCCAATGGGTAAAACTTCTCCAGAATAGAATACTTTTCGGAAGAGCTTCAATTTCGGTTAAGATTGAGGCTCCGGTAGTTGTAAAACCTGAAATTGTTTCAAAAACAGCGTCGATATAGTTAGGAATTGCCTTTGAAATACAAAAGGGGATTGCTCCCATTAATGAAATATAAATCCATCCAATCGAAACAATCAAAAAACCGCCTCTTGCCGAAAGCTTTTTGTCTTTTGCTTTTATGAGGGTTGCAGGGATTCCGACAACCAAAAGGGCTAAAATGGTTATTCCAAAAGCAAGAGGGGTTGCGACTTCGCTATACGCTAAAGCCAATATAAAAGGAATTGCCATTAGTCCTGCAACTGTAAGGGATATTATTCCTAAAACGTTTAAAGTGAGCTTGTAATTCATACTATCCCAAAATTTCGTTCAAATCGTCAAGTGCGTAGTGAGTAGTAACAACGACAACTATATCGCCTATATCGAGGTAATCGTTGCCGTCGGGAATTAAAATTGTTCCGTTTCTAACTATAGTTGCCACAAGAATATTAGATTTAAGTCTTATATCCTTTAGAGGAATACCGACGTATCTAAAATCTTTTCCGACAGTAAATTCAATAGCTTCGGCTTGCTCGTTTACAATACGATAAAGCATATTGACCGAACCGCCCTGTGAATCCTGCTTTGCGCGGACATATCTTGTAATTTGGTCTGCGGTTGTGGATTTACTCGAAACAATGCTGTCGATATTTACATGTTGTAACATTCTATAATATGAGTTATTGTCGAGACGAGTAACGACCTTCTTGATACCTTGGTGGCGCGCAAACATTGAAATAATGATATTTTGTTCATCGTTGTCGCTCAAACAAACGACTGCGTCCATTCTTTCAAGCCCTTCGTCTATCAATAGTTTTTGATCTGTGCCTTCGCCTTGAATAATTTCAAGTTTACTAAAACTTTCGGATAAATGCTCGCATCTTTTTTGATCGGCTTCGATTATCTTGATTTTCATTCCGAACTTCAAAAGTTCATTGACAAGGTAAAATGCGGTGCCGTTACCACCGATAATCATAACCTTTTTTATTGGTTTTTCCTTTGAAGCAAGGTCTTCAAATATCGAAGAAATATCGTTATTTGGCATAATGATATATATTTTATCATTATCTTGAAGTACGAAATCTCCCGACGGAATAATAACGTCGTCGGCTCTTTCAACTGCGCAAATAAGAATTTTACGCTTGAAATGCTGTTGGATATCCTTCAAACCAACGCCTGATAGTTTTGTGTTGTTGGTAACCTTGAACTCTACCAAATCAACCTTGCCGTCTGCAAACGGTTTAAGTTGTAGCGCCGATGTGTAATAAAGAATTCTTGAAATACTGACTGCCGTTTCGTATTCAGGATTAACCATCATACTCAAACCGAAATCGGTGCTTTCAAAAAGAGTGAAATATTCAGGTGTTCTGACTCTTGCGATTGTATCCTTAACGCCAAGCTTTTTGCCGACCAAGCAACACAAAATATTCAATTCGTCCAACGCGGTGCAAGCGATAAGTAAATCGGAATTACCGGCTTCCGCTTCGGTGAGAATGTCGTAACTTGCGCCGTTACCTAAAATACCCTTGACATCATATTGATTGACAATTTGCTCCAATCTCTTTAAATCGTTGTCAATAGCTACGATAGAGTGATTTTCTTTAGAAAGTCGACAAACCAATTCTTGACCGACATTGCCTAATCCAACAATAATTATATTCATGTAACCTTCCTAAATAATTGAAACTAGTTTTTATCAGTATAACATAGCCTGTGTAAAAATACAATAATATTTTATTTGTCATAGATAAATGTGTTATTTTGTAATATTGGGCATACCAATCGTCATTTCGACTATACCAATAGTAATCCTTAAGCGACGTCGAAGAATCTAATCTGCTTTAATAATGAATTGCGACATAGCGTTTTCATGAATTGAACGCAAGCTCACTAATTGGCTTTGCCATGAATTTTACGTTGCACATTGCTCATTGGATTAAGTGCTTTGGCATTTAATCCAACCATTTCGCATATGTTAAATTATGAACATAATTCTAATTGGTGCAAAAGGGCGAATGGGTAGTGAAATTATAAAAGTTGGCAGAGAGCATAGCTTTTATGAAGTGGATAAAGATAATTCAGACGAATTTTTTAAAAATAATCAAAAAGAAGGTGACGTGATAATAGATTTTTCAACGCCCATACTTACCGAAAAATTGTTGAAGTATGCAACCGTCACAAAAACGCCCTTGTTAATTGCAACAACGGCGCAGACTGTAGAGCAAATCAACAAAATAAAACTGGCAGCGGAGAGTGTTCCTATATTCTTTTCTCATAATGTGAGTATAGGGATTGCCTTATTGGAAAAAAGCATAAAACAAATATTGACGGTTTATAAAGATAGCGAAGTTGAGATAATCGAAACGCACCACTCAAAAAAGGTTGATTATCCCTCGGGAACTGCATTAATGTTGGCGGAAACGGCAAGAAGCGTGACTAATGGTGAAATACTGATATCGGGAGCAAGACAAAAACAAAGCGATATAGTAATACATTCGCTGAGACTTGCCGATGTAGTCGGTAAACATAAAGTAATAATCAATACAAAATATCAAAGTTTTATCATTGAGCATAGTGTCGAAAGCCGAGAGTTATTTGCGATAAGTGCAATACAAATTGCTCAAATCTTAGTGAATTTAAATGTAGGACTTTATCAAATAGGAGACGTTTTAGAAAAACTATGAAAATAAAATTTATAAAATATCAGGCTTACGGCAACGATTACATATATATAGACAATAGAAACGCGCAAAACTTGAATTTAGTGGAAATTGCCAAAAAACTTTCTGACCGTCATTTCGGGATTGGTGGTGATGGAGTTGTTTATATAGAAAAAAGCGACGTTGCAACTGTAAAAATGCGTATGTTTAATTCAGACGGAAGCGTTGGGGAAATGTGCGGAAACGCAGTAAGATGTATCGCCGATTATATATCAAAAAATGATTTAATCGATATAGACAATATCACGATAGAAACCTTGTCGGGCGTTAAACAGGTATGGCTCGACGACGGAGTAATTGCCGTTGATATGGGCGTACCCTCTCTTGAATCTGAAAAAATAGGACTTAATCGTTCAAAGCCTATGATAGACTATCCGATTATTGTTGATGACTGTGTTTATTTAGTTACCGCCGTATCTATTGGCAATCCGCATGCCGTTATATTTCAAGAAGAAAAGCGCGCTTCGGTGGGACGTGCGATAGAAAAGCACAAGCTTTTCAAAAACGGTGTTAATGTAGAGTTTGTCGCTATAAAAGAGGGGCATATATCAGTTAGTGTATGGGAAAGAGGGACAGGAGAAACTCTTTCTTGCGGAAGCGGAGCGTGCGCTACTGCTTACGCAGGTGTAATAAGCGGTAGATTTAAGAGAAATGAATGGATAAATATAGAAATGAAAGGCGGAGTACTTATGGTATTAGTTACTACTGATGATAAAGTGTTGCTCAAAGGAGCGGTCAAATATGTATTTAGCGGAGAAATTGAGTTATGACAGTAGAGATTAATAAAAACTTTTGTAGTTTAGAGGATAATTATCTATTTAGCAAAATAAGAGCTAAAAAACGTGATTATGAAGAAAAGCACCCTGACCAAATAATAATAAACTTGGGTGTGGGTGATGTGATAGGGGCGCTTACGGAAAGCGCAATAAACGCGTTGAAGTCTGGAATAGAAGCATACAAGAGCGTTGAAAACTTTAAGGGCTATCCGCCCGAACAAGGCTACCCTTTTTTGCGAGAGAAGATAGTAAACTATTACAAAAAATTTAACGTTAATCTTGATATTGACAGCATTTTTATTTCTGACGGAGCAAAAAGCGATTTGTCGAATATTATCGAGATTTTTTCCGACCTTACCGCATTAATTCCAACCCCCGTATATCCCGTTTATGTCGATACGAATATAATAAAAGGTAATAAAATAAAATATCTTGAATGTATTCCCGAAAATAACTTTTTACCTTTACCGAACAAGCAATTAAAGGGAAGTTACTTAATATACTTGTGTTCTCCAAACAATCCAACAGGAGCGGTTTTTAGTTACGAAGATTTAAAAAAATGGGTAGATTTTGCAAACAGCACAGGCTCGATAATAATTTTTGACTCTGCCTACGAAGCGTTTATAAGAAGCGGTGTGCCCCACAGCATTTTCGAAATTGAGGGTAGCGAAAACTGCTCAATAGAAATTGCAAGTTTTTCAAAAAGGGCGGGCTTTACCGGTTTAAGACTTGGCTATACCATAATAAATAGAAAATCCAAGAGAATGAACGAATTTGCACTATGTTGGGCAAGACGACAAGCAACCGAATTTAACGGCGTAAGCTATCTGATACAAAAAGCGGGTGAAGCTACTTTGACTGAACTAGGCTTGGCAGAGTGTCAATCGAAAATCGATTACTACTTAAAAAATGCCGAAATAATTAAAAAAGTCTTTATTGATAAAGGGTTTAATGTATACGGCGGTACTGATTCTCCATATATTTGGATAGACTGCAAAAAAGATTCCTGGGAATTCTTTGACGAAATGCTTGAAAAATATCAAATCGTAGGCACGGCAGGAGCAGGCTTTGGCAAAGGCGGCGAGCACTTTTATAGATTATCAGCCTTTGCTTTAAGAAAAGACATTTTGCTTGCAGTAAATAGATTAAAAAAATAGCATTCTTTATAATTTTTTCAAGTAAAAGGACTATGCAATATGTCGCATAGTCCTTTTTATGTCATTGCCTACAATAATAACATTATAGATTGCACATTGGATATTGTATTAGTTCACTGCGACTATAATAACGATTTGGCTATTTTTTGCGGCTAATAATCAATTTTACCGCCTTAACCGCTTCGTACCACATAACCGACCCGAAGCCTAATGCCAAACTTATGAAGAACCATTTTGCCGATAGAGCTTCAAGCGCCAAAACGTGGTTAATAGGAGTGTATAGCACAATTAAAAGTGCCGCCAAAAACACAATATGCACAATCCACATTACTTTATCTTTTGCTAACTTTGGTATACTCTTTATAACCAATTCGGAGGACGAGCTGTTTGTTTGAACAAGGAATATGTTTGCAAAAACAATAGTAGTGATAGCTACAGTCCTCGAGAGTTCCACGCTATAACCGTTGTGAAGTAGTAGGTAGTAACTTAAAAATGAGCTTAAACAAATTGCTATACCTTGTATAATGCTTCTGATTAACGTAGACGGATTTAAAATATTATCCTTGACTTTTCTCGGCGGTCTATTCATAGCGTTACCCTCTAATGGCTGTCTTTCCAGTACGACCGAGCAAGTCGGGTCGATTATCAATTCCAACAAAACCACGTGTAAGGGGGCTAATAGCGCATTCGCTGTAGGTATTCCCAATAGTGGAACCAATAGAGACGAAATTGCAATAGGAATATGGATAGCAAATACATAGCCCATCGCTTTGCGGATATTATCATATATACGTCTACCGTCTTTGATGGTTGAGATAATAGTTGAGAAGTTGTCATCAAGCAATATCAAATCCGCAGCTTCACGAGATACTTCGCTACCTCTTTTGCCCATAGCGATTCCGATATTTGCTTGTTTTAGGGCGGCGGCGTCATTTACCCCGTCTCCTGTCATTGCCACAATTTCACCATTGGCTTGCAATGCTTTTACAATTCTCGATTTATGCTCAGGGATAACTCTTGCGAAAACGTTGCAATGCTTGACCCTTTCTTTTAATTCAGCATCGGTCATTTTGTTGATTTCGTCACCCGAAGTCGAGCCAAACGAAGTATCCATTCCGATTTGCTTCGCAATAGCCATTGCAGTGCTTCCGTTATCGCCTGTAATCATGATTACCCTTATACCTGCCTTATGGCAAACCTTGATATCGTTTTCTATGCTTTTTCTCGGCGGATCGTACAATCCTACTAAACCAAGAAATTTAAGCGTACACTCGCATAAGTTAAGCGGTATGCTGTCGGCATTATCAAATTCATTTTCGGCAACTGCAATTACTCTTAAACCTTTTTCGGAAAGTCTATCCATTTCCTTATGAAGGTTTTTGCGTTCGCTTTCGCTTATATCGCATAACTTCAATATACCTTCGGGTGAACCCTTTGCAGATAGAATATATTTGTTATTCTTAAACCAAATATGCCCCATTATTTTTGTATTGTTATCAAATGTGTACTCTTTAAAGAGTTCTCCTTCAAAGACTTTTTCTTTTGTGATGCCAATACTTTCAGCATATTCGAGCATAGCCTTTTCCATAGGGTCGTAAGCCTCTATTTCGCAGCCTGAACCCATAATAAGGGCTAAATGTTCAAGGCTTGTGTTATAAGGCACGGCTTCGCTCAATTTCATATTGTTTTCGGTTATTGTTCCCGTTTTATCCACGCACAAAACCGAAACGGAGCCTAAGGTTTCAACTGACGGCAAACGGCGTACAAGTGCATTCTTTTTAGCAAGTCTCCAAGCCCCCATAGATAGGAAAACCGTAAGAATAACCGGAAATTCCTCGGGTATCATTGCCATAGCAAGAGTGATACCTGATAAAATCGAGCTTATGATTCTATCCTTCATTTCCGCATTTAAGTTTACTCTGAAAAAGGTCAGTAGGGTAACTAAAACAAATAAGACACCTGCAAATATAGCAGAATATTTAGTAAGTGTGTCAGTTTGTTTTTGAAGGGGAGTTTTCTCAGGTTTCACTGCGGCGATAGCCTTGCCGATTTTGCCGTATTCGGTATTCACTCCGGTTTTTTCAACTTTTACCGTAGCCAAGCCTTGAACTACCAACGTACCTTGATAGACTTTATTTGTTTTCCAATAATCGTTTGAATCGCAAACCGTGGATTTTCTAACCGCTTCTGCTTCGCCTGTTAAAGTTGATTCGTTTACCATTAAATCGTTTTCACTGAGTATAATTCCGTCGGCAGGAATTTTTGTTCCTTCGCTGATAAAAATGATATCATCGGGGACCAATTCAGCGCTCGAAATTTCAATTTCCTCCAAGTCTCTTAAAACCCTAACGCGAGGTGCGGAAAGCTCCTTTAAACTTGCTAAAGTCTTATCGGTTTTCCACTCTTGGAAGATGTCTATACAAATTATTGATAGCACGAAAATTAGCATAATTGCGCCGTCTCTCGGTTCGCCCAAAATGAAATAAATGACCGATGCGATAATCAATAACAAGAACATCGGCTCAATGAGTATTTTAATTATCTTAATGAAAAAATTTTCTTTTTTGTCCGAAGCAAGCTCATTTTTACCAAACTTGTCTAAGCGTTCCTTAGCTTCGGTAGAAGTTAATCCCTTGTATTCCATAATATTTCCTTTTCCCCTTTACAAAAAAACACCTGTGAGAGATCTGTCCCACAGATGTGCAAATGACTTCCGTTGCCAAAATTGGCCCGACCAACGAAAAACGCCGTCTGATCAGATTGTACTGTAATTTTAGTGTTGCAGTGCAAAGAGATAATTTTATTCTAATAATATTATACTACCTTATATGTAATTTTGTCAATTCTTTTTCGTAATTCTCAAGCGTTGCTCGAAAAATCTTACTTTTATTCATCATAAACGTATTAAAAATACATAAACTTTTACCTATCCATTGATTTTTAATGTAAAATGTAATAGAATAGTCAGGAGGCATAAGTAATGGTTGATTATTTTCAAGGAAGCGAAAGCGAAGAACAACAAGCCCTCTTTCAATGGGCAGAAATGATGAGTAGGCGTTATAACGAGCTTACGTTGCTATATCATATCCCAAATGGTGGAGCGAGATGCAAGGGTACTGCGGGTAGACTTAAAGCGGAAGGCGTTAAGTCGGGCGTCCCCGATATTTGTTTACCTGTTGCTAAGGGAAAATATCACGGTTTATACATAGAGTTAAAGGTTGGTAATAATAAGCCAAGCCCAAACCAAGTAAGGTGGATTGACGCTCTTCTCGAACAAAATTATCAAGCCAAGATTTGCTATGGGTGGCAAGAGGCTGCCGCTGTAATTAGTAATTATATGGAAGGAAAAGACTAGTTTTTTAAAAACATCGAATAATTTAAGGACAAATCATATGAAAAAAATAATTATGCTAACAGTGATTATAACCATTTTCACATTGATTGCAGGTTGCATGGTTGCTTGTCAAGAAAATGAAGGCGGAATAGAATATGTCACAGTAACCTTTTGCGACTATGATGGTAGAATAATCCAAGTGAATAGGGTAGTAAAGGGAAGTACGCCTGTACCCCCTATGAATCCAACTCGTCCGTCAAAAAATGGAATCGAGTATAAATTCACAAATTGGGATGTCGATTTTACCGAGCCCAACGAAGATATAACAGTAACGGCAGTATACAAGTCAAATCGTAGAGTACAAATATATTTTTTGGTGGATGGCGAGATATACAAAACTTTTTCGTCGGGAGAATCATTTTCGGAGCCAATTCCCGAAAAGAATGGTTATCGCTTCGATGGCTGGTATGAGGACGAGAATTTTACCGAAAAAGCCTACGTCAATTGGCTTTATTATTCCTATCTTTCCGAAGATAAATACTTATACGCAAAATTTGTTGAGGAAAACGTTCCCGACGCTCAATAAGCCCTATCGTGATGTCGACCGCATAGGAGACGTTTCTGTATAATCACAATGTCAGTGTTATGATAGGCAAACATATCTTTATCACTAATAAATTTACTTCGTACTTTGGTACAGTTGGTTGGGCAGAAAGTTCATAAATAAAAGTTTTTGATTTTTAATATAAATCTTAACACGTAAATGCTTTTTCAAGGATTATTTATGATTTGTCCCAAAGTATTAGTGCTGGCAGAATGTTTGCCTAAAGAAATTAATTCACAAAAGCCGTAAATAATACGGATTATTTTTCAATCACTATCCTAAACAATCAAAACATCCAAAGTTGTTCGTTGCACATTAAAGATGAAATTTTTTGGCGTTGCTGTAAAGAATGATGATATGGAACGCACATTGCACATTTAATAAAAGTGCAACGCACTTTTATTAAAGTTGGGTATTGAAAAGAGCTTCAATGTATGATATAATTAAGTACAGCATAATGTAATATCAGGTAGAAAAATATAGAAAAGGAATATAATAGAAATGATTAAAATTAATTTTGAAGGTAAAGAACTTAAAGTAAAAGAAGGTACTAGGGTTATTGATTTAATTCCGACTGAAGAAAAGTGTAAACACTGCGTGTGTCGAATCGGCGTACAAGTCAAAGAGCTGAACTATGTACTCGGCGATAGAAATGACGGAATGACTGTTTCCCTATTGGATTTGGATAATGCCGAATCGGGCAAAGCCTATGAGGCAACGTTGAGATATGTAATAGCAATGGCTTTTCGTAATCTATACCCCGATGTAAAAATAAGATTTAGCTATAATGTTTCTCGTTCGATATTTTGTCAAGTGTTGAATAAAAATTTTAATATTTCAAAAGCGTCAAAGCCATTGACAGAAGAAGTCGATCGTATCATCAAAGCCAATCTTCCCATTGATAGAATTACAATTTCAACCGAAAAGGCCCAAGAAATCTATGAAAAAAGCAACCTTTCGGATAAAATGGATATTTTGCAATATCGCCCCGAAAAGTACGTACACTTATATAAATGCGGAGATTATTATAACTATATGCATTCATATATGTTGCCGTCTACCGGTTGTATCCATCAATATGTTTTGCGACCATATAGCCCGGGCTTGATTATCCAATATCCACGTTATGAATTAAATGCTACCATTCCCGATTTTGTAGAGGAATCCACGTACGGCAGAACTCTTCAACGCGAATATCAATGGTCAAAGGCTGTCAATACGCAAACTATTGCGCAAATCAACCATAGAGTGGAGAACAATCCGCTTGAATTTGTTCAAATGTGCGAGGCTAAGCATAATAAAATGTTAGCGGAGCTTGGCTCATTGATAGAATCGGATATATCTAATTTAAGACTTATTGCTATAGCAGGACCAAGCTCGAGCGGTAAAACGACTTTCTGTAATCGTTTGAAAATCGAGTTGCTATCAAGAGGTATTAATCCCGTAACCATTTCGATGGACGACTATTATTTGGAAAAACCTGAGTTGTGCAAATTACAAAACACAACAATGGATAAGCTTGATTTAGAACATATAAATTGCTTAGATATCGAGCAGTTCAATAAGGATTTATTTGATTTAATTAACGGCGAAGGGGTCACCTTGCCTCGCTTCAACTTCGTTTCAGGTAAGCGTGAACAGGGCAAGACAATCAAGGTTGATATGCATAGTCCGATTATAATTGAGGGCATACATGCATTAAATGAAAAACTTACGTCTTCAATACCGAAACATCAAAAATTCAAAATCTATATTGCACCGCAAGTGCAAATCAATATTGATGATCACTCTCCTTTGAACACCACCGATATGCGTTTGATAAGAAGGATTGTTCGTGATATGCAATATAGAAACTGTCCTGCAAGCGATACAATCGATATGTGGCAATCGGTTCGTCAAGGCGAATTTAAATGGATTTATCCAAATCAAGAGGGTGCGAACTATGTATTCAATTCAAGCCTATCCTACGAGTTTTGCGTTTTGCGTAAATTGGCATTGCCTGCTTTGCAAAAAATCAGCTACACCGATCCGCAATTTTTGGTTGCAAACCGCTTGATAAAATACCTAAAATATTTCAAATCTATCGAGGACGAATCTATCATTCCGTGTAACTCCTTATTGAGAGAATTTATCGGCGGAAGTTGTTTTAAACTATAATCGTTTTAATTTTTTGCACGATAAAGAATAGCATAATTCTTTATCGTGGCAATAACAAAAAAGAATAAAAGGTGAATTATGAACGAATTTATGAAAGTTGCCATTGATGAGGCAAGAAAAGGAATTTTGGCAGGAGATGGCGGTCCTTTCGGTTCAGTTATCGTCAAAGACGGTGTGATAATTGGTAAAGGACATAATCACGTTGTATCGAGAAACGATCCTACGTGTCATGGTGAGATTGACGCAATAAGAAACGCTTGTAAAAATATCAATTCATTTGACTTATCCGGTGCTGACGTTTACACAACGGGTGAGCCATGCCCAATGTGCTTAGGCGCGATTCTATGGGCAAATATCAATAAAATATATTACGGCTGTTCGATAAAAGAAAACGATTCAATAGGATTTAGAGATGAAATTTTTTATAAAAACCTATCTATTTCCACGAAAAAAATGAAAGATCGAATTATTCAAATCGACCATGAAGAGTGCAAGGAATTGTTTAAAGAATATGCCGAACTGAACAACAAAACATCCTACTAGGTATCTCAACGTCATCCTTGGCGTAGGATAATGTCAACCTTGGCGTAGGGTAATGTCAACCTTGGCGTAGGACAATGTCATCCTGAGCGGAACGAAGTGGAGTCGTGAGGATCTCATCCTTGTTAATCATCATCATCATTTTAAGCACATTCGAGAAATCTAATCCACATCGTCATCCTCAAGCGTAGTGCAACGAAGTCGAAGGATCTAATCCTTATTACGTCATTCTGAGCGCAGTCGAAGGATCTAATCCTTGTTTCGTCATGTCGACCAACGTGGAGACATCTCCCTACAAGCACAGACTCATTGCAAAGCGCACATTAAAACGTGCAACAAATAATATACTAAATCTAATTAGTTTACACTACATCTATAAATTACTGAATACTCGAATACACCATGAATCCTCGTCACGTTAATCACACTTTCCCTGCGGTTATTGATAGCGAATGTAGAACGCTGATTTTAGGAAGCGTTCCGTCTGTTAAGTCGATAGAGCAGGGCTTTTATTATATGCATCCGCAAAATAGATTTTGGAAAGTGTTATCCAATCTTTTTCATATCGATTTTTTGACAATGAGCATTAACGAAAGGAAAACTGAATTGTTGGCAAGACATATTGCCTTGTACGACTCAGTCGAAGAGTGCGATATAATGGGTAGCGCCGACTCTAAAATAGAGGGAGTAATACCAGCCGATATAGGTAAACTTATAAAAGAATCTAAAATTACAAGAATATTCTGTAACGGCAAAGCTTCATATAAATATTTTGCAAAGTATAATCCGGAGTACTTGCATTTTGTTTCTATTCTACCCTCGACAAGTCCTGCAAACGCTTCTTATTCACTTGATAGGCTAATTGAAGAGTGGAAAGTTATCTTATGTTAAACCATATGGCATTAACAAATGTGCAACAGCCGAATGGCAGTCATCCCGAATTGGTCGACATGACGGAACAAGGATGAGAGTCTCTTTTACACTCAGAATGACATTGACTATTATCGGAATGACATTAGTTAAAAAATAATTTAAAATAATAGAAAAAAGTGCTTGACAGTTTTATTATATATGAATAAAATATTTATTGCGTTAATAACTCGGAATTTATGCGAATTAGCCCCTTGCGTGATTATCGAGAAAGGTGAGTTATCCATTTAGCCTTTGATTAAAGCAAGAATTATTGGAGGAATTAAGATGAAAACATATATGGCAAAACCGGCTACCGTTGAAAGAAAATGGTACGTTGTTGACGCTGAAGGTTTGGTTTTAGGTCGTATGGCAAGCCAAGTTGCTTCCATTCTTCGTGGTAAGAATAAGCCTACATTCACACCAAATGTTGACACCGGTGACTATGTAATTATAGTAAACGCAAGCAAAGTTGTATTAACCGGCAAGAAGCTCGAAAAAAAATTGTATAGACATCACACAGGATACGTTGGCGGACTCAAAGAAGAAGTTGCTAAGGACGTATATGCAAAGAAGCCCGAATTTATGGTAGCTCAAGCTATAAAGGGTATGCTTCCAAAGAATGCTCTTGGTAGAAAAATGTTTAAGAAGTGCAAGATTTATGCAGGAGCAGAGCATGACCATCAAGCACAACAACCAGAAGTGCTCAAGTTTTAGTGAGGTGAATTATGGCAACTAAAAAAGTTAAGAATACACAATATTGGGGAACAGGCCGTAGAAAACATGCTGTTGCAAGAGTTCGTCTTGTACCGGAAGGAAACGGCAATATCGTTATCAATAAGCGTTCAATCGACGAGTATTTCGGCGGATTGGAAATCGTTAAATCAATCGTTCGTCAACCATTAGAGTTAACAAATACCACAGCAAAGTATGATATCTACGTAAACATCGCAGGTGGTGGCTACACAGGTCAAGCAGGTGCTATACGTCATGGTATTTCTCGTGCTTTAGTATTAGCTGAGCCGGAAACAAAGGCTGCTTTAAAGGCACAAGGTTTCTTAACAAGAGACCCAAGAATGAAAGAAAGAAAGAAGTACGGTTTGAAGAAAGCTCGTAAAGCACCACAATTCTCAAAGCGTTAATCTTGTTTACGAAGCTTGTCTTCGTTTTCAAAAAATCTCGGAAGTATTTTCCGAGATTTTTTTGTTTTTTTATCCACAATATCATCTTATAATTGTCATTTTGGGCGTAGTGCAACGAAGTCGAAGGTGAATTGACAGCTCTGCTGTCATCCCGAGCGTAGTCGAGGGACCTCATCCTTGTTCGTCATGTCGACCGAAGTGGAGACATCTCTATTTTCGTACCGACTCATAGCGAAGCACGCAGACAGCATTAATACCTATTGCACATTAATTATTCTCATTGTTTTCGCCACAAAAAATAATCAAAAAACATGTATAACCATTTTTTTTCTTGGCAATCATAATGGAAGGAGGAATTCATTATGGAAAAGGAAAAGAAATTTAAAGGTTCAAAGTTCTCTACATTTATTAAAAAGAACATATACTTAATACTTATGATTGTTTGTTTATTGGCTATAATTGGTATGATTGCATATACATTTGCAGTACAAGGTGCGGAAGATTCCACTCAAACAAATGCTAATATAAACGATAACCAAAACGTCAACATTGAAAAACCCGACGATAATAAACCAAACGAAAACAATCCCAATGAGGGTAATGAAGATGTTGAAACTCTAACCGAGATTGGTCAACCGGTAGTCAACGTTGAGGTTATGAAAGATTACACCGATACCGAATTGGTATTCAATGCAACAATGAAGCATTGGGCAACTCACCAAGCAGTTGATTACAAGTGCGAAAAAGGGGAAAAAGTTTATGCGGTATTTGACGGTGTAGTTACATCCATTTCGGCGACAACGCTAAGAGGTACAACCGTTACAATCAAGCATAGCAATGGCTTTGAATCGGTTTATTCCTTGCTTGACAGCAAAGTATCTGTAAAAATCGGCGACAAGGTTAAGAAAGGTGACATAATCGGAGTTGTCGGCGACACAGGAGTTTTTGAGTCTGCAGACGGAACACACTTTCACTTTGAATTTAAAAAAGACGGAGAGTTTGTCGATCCAAACTACTACTTCGAGGGAGCAAATAAATAAATATGACAGCCGTTAGGCTGTCATATTTATTAATGTGCAACGTGATAACCACAAGATTGTCATCTTCAAGCGTTGTTCGAGGAATCTAATCCACTTTGTCATTCCGAGCGTAGTCGAGGAATCTCATTCATTTTGTCATCCCGAGCGTAGTCGAGGGACCTCATCCGCTTTCGCCATCCTTGACCTGCCCGCGTCATTTCGACCGAAGTGAAGAAATCTCTATGCAAGCACCGACCTTTTGCGAAGCATAAGAGCAGCCATTCTAAATTATAACGTCATTCTTAAGCGTTGTTCGAGGGTGAATTGACAGCTCTGCTGTCATCCCGAGCATCGTCGAGGGACCTATCCGCTTTGTCATTCCGAGCCATACCAATCGTCATCCTCAAGCGTTGCGTAGCGTAGTCGTGAGGATCTAATCCATATCGTCATTCCCAGAGTAGATCCCTCCACGTTGGTCGGGATGACGTACCAAGGTGGGAATGATGAATATGCAAGAGAAAAAGTATTGAAAACCCTATTTTTTTATGTTATAATTAGTAACATGGAAAACTACAAAAGCTATTATAAAAAAGAATACAATAATAATAAGTCATTCGATTTAGCAAATACGTTGTCATTGCTGTTGACGGGCGATGAGGTTAACCCTTTATCGGATAATTACACCGAGCTTGTGAATTTGGCAAAAAGGGTTGATAGGGCTGTGATATATTGTCCTTTATCGCTTGCTGAATGGATTTTGGTAAATAATGCAGGAGTATACAACAAACTATGCGAATTGTCTCATGTGCAAGTAAAAGCGGTAGCGTTGCCTAAAAAATACGAAAATATTTCTCTACTTAATATGTTCGCAGCACGCGCCTTATCAAGAAGAGAAGTTAAGAATAGAATAACTGTTGATACAGTGTTCGATTGCTTGCAAAAAGCGCAAAAAAAGAATTTAGTTGTAACTTCTGTGCCAAAATTAGAAAAGCAATTATCTAATAAATATGTTGATGTTATAAAGGTGCCGAACGGAATGGAAGCTGTTAATAAAGCAGTTTCCGCAATAAAGTCGGGAGATTATCACCTAATCATTGTAGTTGATAGAGACTATGAGGATTGTATAGGTTTAACGCGTCCATATTCTAAGTCAGGCTTAGTCGCGCTTGAAAAAGTAATGCAAAAATATGAGTTGATAAACGACGCCGTAGATGTCTATTATAAATGCGATTGCTTGGTTGGAATGTGTCCTGACAAGGGCTGTTCGGTTAGACTATTTCATTCCGCAACAAGTGCAATTGGTATAGCTGACTCAAATGTAGAATACTTTTTCACCATCAAAACGCACTAAATCTGAAATTCACAAGGCTTTAACAAATTTAGTGTGCAATCCTTATCGTCATTCGACCGCAGTGCAACGGAGAGGAGAGTGAATTGAGAGCCCTGCTGTTATCATGAGCGTTGTTCGAGGGGCCTCATTAGCACCAATTATTGGCGAAGCACACTGATGGCTATTCTGACCATTTTAATTATCATTTTGAGGGAGTGCAACGCAGTCGAAGAACGACATTTTATAATTGCACATTGCAAATTGCACGTTGGCTTATGAGAGATATTAAAGCGGAATAAATCCCTTTACCTCGCTCGGGATGTTGCTGGTATGTTAACGACGGCGAATAGTGATTGTCCCATTAAAAACTGTTGTGGAAAGGTGTAGAGGGGATGTGCATACTTCTTCATCGCCGTCAAGACAAAAAGAAATGTCGTTGTTAAAATCAATATCCGCATAGTTAATTGGACTGAATATTATACCGTTTTTGCAGTATGGTTTATTAAATCCTACAAAGAAACAACGGAAAAATTTTAAAAATAAAGATAATCTATTTTTTGGAGCTTCTACCAACAGCAGATAAAGCTCCTTTTTGTTTGGGTTATATAGTTTATTGAAATTAAAACCAAAGCAACGCGGTGAACGCAAGCACATAATTAGGGTATAAGAACCCGAATATCTATTTTTTTCGGTGTGGATATTAGCGTCGATATTCTGAATTTTAAAGGCTTTCAATGCTTCTAAAAAATAGGCAATCCTTCCTAAACGTACCTTTACCTTCCTTTTGGCCGTATATCCTATCGAAGTAAAAGTTCCGGACGCTAAAACATAGCAAAAACGCTTGTCATTTGCTTTTCCTATGATAGGTGTTGGACTTTGTTTGCCGATTTTGCCGAAATCATTTATTGTACCTGTCGGCGCATAATATAATCTATGGCTATCTTGATTACACAAATTAACCGCATTCGAAATAGTGCCGTCACCGCCCGATACGATAATATCAAGATAATCCCGTATCTCTTGATTGCCGTCATATACAACAAAATCTTGATTCAAATCAAAAGATTTCATAAGCTGTTCGGGAGTTGGTTTTTTACCTTTTCCGCTGTCACAGTTTTGAATAATAAGGCACCGATTTGCGCCGGATAAATATGTGTTGACTTTGCTTTCGTTTTGTGTTATCATTACTCTATACTATATTATATATTATAATCGGAAATTGTGTGTTTTATCCAAAAGGACATGGTTTGCCGATAAAAAGGTATTAAAATGCAGGATAATATGAATAATCGTCCAAATAATTCCGCTAATATTCAACAAGGCGGTAAAAGAAACGATAATAAAAAATATAAGAAACATAAAAATAACAACAAAAAGAAACAGTCTGACAAGCCAAAATATGTTCCACCGTATGATAAAGCCGTTTTAGAAAAAAGCGTTGGCGATATTGGATTAAGCGAGCAAACAACAGCCGTTTTGATGGCAGGGGGAATAGATACGGTATATAAAATATGCGAACGTATGGCTTGTGAGATGTATTTTATTCAGCACTTCGGCAAAAAGCAACTTAATGAAGTATCTCAAGTTCTTAAGAAATTAGGTGTTGATTTTCGTGTCAGCGCAGAGTCTTCTCTTGCTGAAAACAAAGAACAAGCAAAAGAAAACAGCCGAAACGACAAAAACATGGTTAAATCCGATAAAGGACAAGGAAAATCGGATAAGAAAGAGGTAAAACTCGAAAAAACGCAGCCAAAATCCGAAAAGGCACAACAAAGAGTAGAAAAAACTCAGGAAAAAGTTGCGGAAAAAGCACCAAACAAGGCTGAAAGTAAAAAAGAAAACAACAATCAAACAAATCACCTTGAGTCAAAAAAGACTAAGGACGGTGCTTTTGATGTTCACAAAATATTTCCGAAGCCACCTTTTGTACCGACTCCGAGCGTAACGCGTGAGGGCGATAGGTTTGTCAAATTCCAACGTGGAGGCAAATGGGGCTTTAAGGATAAAAACGGAAAAGAAGTTATCCCACCCATTTATGACGAGGTATTTAATTTCAAAGAGGATGTTGCTTGCGTTGAACGCAAGGAACTCTTTGGATATATAACAAGGGATAATGAGATGATAATCCCATACAAATATGAATGGGCGTCAAGCTTTTCAGAGGGCTTGGCATGCGTAGGCGACGATTCAAAATGCGGATATATCAACAAGCAAGGCGAAGTTGTAATACCGTTTATTTTTGACGCAGGCACACCGTTTGTAGGTGGTGTTGCGCAGGTTAAGCAAAACGGGAGATGGGGTACGTACTGTCTGCAAACCAAAGAAGTAGATTGGACGAACTAACCATTTGATTATATTTAGAAGGTAAGTTAATATGAAATTTTTAAATAAAAAACAAGCAATTGTTGAAAATAATGAAAACATTGAAGAGAATGTTGAAAACACAACAACTGAAATTATAGAAAGCGATAATATAGAAACCACCGAAAATGGCGATGTCGAATATATGTTAGATATAGATCACCTTTCAAAAAAGTATCTAAACAGCCCACATTATTCGGTAACCGATCTGACAATCAAGGTTAAGAAAGGTGAAATTTTCGGCTTTTTAGGTCAAAACGGAGCAGGTAAAAGCACGACGATTAAGTGCTTGACGGGCATTTATCCATTTGACAGTGGGGATATAAAGGTTAATGGTTACAGTATAAAAACCGAACCGCTTAAAGCAAAACTCAATATCGGTTACGTACCCGATAACCACGCGGTGTACGACAACTTGACGGGTAGAGAGTATGTTAATTGTATCGCGGACCTATATGGCGTTAGCGAAGAGGATAGAACGGCAAGACTTGAAGAATACTTGAAAATTTTCAAATTAGGTTTTGCTATCGATCGCCAAATTAAGGGTTATTCTCACGGTATGAAACAAAAAATATGTATCATTGCCGCACTTATTCACCAACCAAAGTTATGGGTTTTAGACGAACCGATGGTTGGCTTAGATCCGCAATCTATATTTGAGATAATCAATAGAATGAAAGCGCATGTAAGCAGTGGTAATACCGTGTTTTTCTCTTCTCACAACATAGATTTAGTTGCGAAATTATGCGATAGAGTGGCTATTATTCACGACGGACAGCTTTGCACGATTATGGACTTAAACGAAGGCTGTAACCGTGATAGGCTTGAGGATGTTTTCCGTGGTTACACGATGAAGGAGAACAGAGAATGAGCAACTTAAAAGCACTTTTTCGCTTAGAATTTAAGGCGAGGTTCGGCAATAGGGGCGTGCCTATAAAAAAGCAAGTTATAAAATATTCTATTGCGGCGCTATTTGGAGGCGTAGTATACTTTGTATACGCCTATTTTTGTAATTCGTTAGTGCAAATGTTCCACGTATATGAGGCGGATTATTCGCTTCTTATGCTTTTTACCTTGGTATCACAGCTATTTTTGATAGGCTTTGGCACAAGCTCGGTAATAAAAAATCTTTATTATAGCGGTGATAATGAATTAGAATTACGTTTTCCTGTAGACAGCAAATCGATGTTTGCCTGTAAAATGGGCATTTTGGCGATTATTCAATCAGTCGGTTGTCTTTTGTTGTTGCTCCCGTTTTACATTAGTTTTGGATTGGCAGCAAATAGAGGCGCTTATTATTATCTTATGATACCATTGGTATTGGTATTGAATTTCATATTTTCTTTGTCGGTATCCAATCTCCTAGCGCTTCCCGGAATGTTTGTTTCACAAATTTTCAAGCATAAGCATTTATTGAATTTGATTATCAACATTGCAGTTGTTTCGGGCTTTTTTGCATTATATATGTCGCTTATAAACTCGGTCGTTCACTTTATGAAGGATCAGTCGTTGACGATTATGTCGCCCGAGGGTATGCAAAAGATAGCAGTATTAAAATATATTTATCCAATTAGCTTATTTGCTGAAATTCTTATGTATAGAAGCGGAACCGCGCTTGCAATCTCTATTCCCGTATCGATTGTGGTTGTTGCCTTGGTAGCGTTTGCATCGTTAGCACTTTCTCGCAAATTGTTTTTGAAAATAATTTTGAGAAATATCGAGTCAAGCGGTGCTTCCTTCAAAAAGGTGACGAAAAACAAAAAGCACAATCCGTTATATGCGGTATTCCAAAGAGAAGTACACGACATTTTCCGTTCGTCAAATTATAGCTTCCAATATCTAGTAATGGCTTGCGCCGCTCCTATAATGGTTTATAGTTGTAATAAATTAAGTTCAAACGTCGGGAGTGAAAGCTTGGATTCAATTACAATGCCTATGATTACATCGCTTGTAATGATGATATTTATCACAATCATCGTATCGTTTGCAGGTTCTTGTATATCAAGAGAGGGCGAAGCTTTCTATCTAACCAAAATTTCTCCCGTTGCGGTTGAAAAGCAGGTTTTGATTAAGGTTGCATTGTACATATTGGTTGGTGCGGTAGCTACTATCGTATCGCTAGGCGTTGTAATGGCAACCAAACAACTTCCTGTAAAAGACGGCTTTATACTTATGGCAAATTCGATAATGTTTAGTACTGCGCTCACTTGCTTTGCCGTCAAACTAGATATTACAAAACCGCAGTTTCCTGTAGGCGGCGACGGCGAATTGTCAAACGGCAACCTTGCGACGTTCGTTACAATTCTTGTCGGCTTCATACTGTCGGTAGGAGAGGGCATATTCGGTATAGTCGGTTTCATTACTTGGAACCCACCATTTACATATGGAATGTTAGCTTTAATCAACGGAGTATTAATGATTGCGGCAATAACTTGGTTGCTAGTTAAACTTCCGCAAAGTTATAATAAAATAATGCAGAGGTAAAGAATTATGAAAAAGATATTAATTGCGATTTTATTATTGGTTCCGGTTATCATAATTCTTACATTGAATGTTTCAAGCACCATTGTCAGCGCACAAATTGAAATTGGCGTTGAAAGACTCGTTTTGAAGCATTTAGGCGAAACGGTAGATTATGTAGTAATAAATTTAGAGGAATATACCGAAACAAACAAGCAATACCTATTATTCCCCGACTTCACGCCAACATACGCAAGCAATAAAAAAATTGATTGGAGCGTATCCGACGAAAGTATGGCGACAATCCGCAAAAGCGGTGATGGCGTTGCCGTATCCTTTATTAAAGGACAATATGGCACCGTTGACGTTATAGCCACGGCAAAGAGCAATACAAGTATTAGTGCGGTGTGTACCTTTGTTATCACAGGCAAGGTTATTGGTAGAATTGACTTTTACGATTATAACACTCTTAGCGAGGTAAAGAATTTAAATCTCAAGCTCTATGAAAGCACGTGTATTGAAGCAAGACCAATACCGTTTGCGGCATTAGGTAGTAAAAAGATAAAATGGCAGTCGTCCAACGAAAGCGTTGCTACCGTCAATCAAAATGGTGTAATAAACGCAGTAGGCGAGGGTGTTGCAAGCATTACTGCAAGTATCACCGAACAAACCGAGGTTGTAAGCAATACCTTGACGGTTAGCGTTGCAGGAAAAGCTTTGTCAAATAAACCAACAATTTACAGCGTTTCAAGAGAAGTGGATATGACCGAATATCTATCAAGTAGCGACGTAGAAATTCTATCAGTGGAAAACGGCGCTGCTGCCGGAAACAAGATTACAGTTGACGATAACAAACAAGTTGCCACCGTTACGTTGATGAGAAACGACGATTTACAAACGGTAAATATCTATATTTGTGAGGAAAATGCACTTGTAATCGACGATCTCGACGAATACAAGAAAACAGTATGGGCAAATAAAAACTTTGTTCCTTTACGCACCGAGTATTTCCCGATATCTGCAAGCTGTCCTTTCCAAGAGACTGGCGAAATCACTTGGACGTCGGATAATCCGTCGGTAGCTACTGTCATAAACGGAAGAATAGCAGCCTTAAAAGAAGGTACTGCTGTACTGACGGCAACGGCTGAGGGCTTTATACCTGTTTCAATAGAGGTTGATATCACCCCTAAGATAGTTGACGTACGTTTAGAACTTGACTCATTGGGAGACATTGCAGGCTTAAACGAAGAAAGAGTATTCGGTATAAATACCTGTACCTTTAACGGCACAAACTTTAACGTAACAAATTCTTTGCAAATGCGTATAAGTTATGTTTATCCCGACGAAGTAATGGATAGCGAAAACATTTATGACTATTTCTATTTTGAAAGTAGCGACGAAAACTTGGCTACCATTGGCGATGACGGAACAGTATTCTTCAATCGTGAAGCAATAGGTAAAAAAGTGAAAATAACGGTAACGGCTCGTTTTTCTGAAAACAACGCGCACGATAGTTATGTATTCAACATTATTGACGGTATAAATATCGGTTACGATATGCCATTTATTCACTATGATAAGAATGTAAGTGAAGAATTGCCAAGCTATTATTCTACAAAAGAGTATGAGTATTTAATGAACGCCTATACCGCCGATTTTGATATTGACGGAACAATGGGCGCAGTTGTATTTCAAAATAACGTTTACTTGCCACGTCCCGAGGACTACGATTTTTATGTCAAAATCAATCGTCCGATTTACGGCAACGGCTACGTAATTGACGGACAACTTCACAGCAATTCTCACGATACAAGAATTTTTGATACCGGACTTGATTATGATAGAATAGTCAAGTACTTTGGCAATGACTACGAAATGAAAGTTGAAAATCTTTTCATTCAATCCTATTCGCCGATATCGGACGACTCCGAAGAAGCGTTTAAGGATTTGAAGGTAAAAGGCGGCATCCCCTATAGATCTACATCTTGTTGGAATCCCGATATTCACGTAGGACTAACCTTCAAATATTGTATGTTTAGATATGCGTACTGTCATTTGAACATTGCAGGCGGTCCTGTAACCTTGGACGGTTGTATTATGAGCAATTCGGCAGGTCCGGCTATTACCCAACAATCCAATAGGGATGCTGCAAGTACGCTTATCATTAGAAATTGTATATTCTCAAATACCATTTCTCCGGTATACATAGCGACTACCGGTAATTTAGGCTATGAAGATGATAACTTATACGATAAATATATCGACTTAAGGCTAGAGGGTGTAAACTACGTATATAACTGGAAGCTAGTCGATGAAGTTTCACTTGACATATTCCCGAAGACCAACAATGATATTATCGATAATCAATTAATACCCGCGCTAAACGATCAAATCGCGACCTTCTTCAATATGATTTTGGATGATCCTGATAATGAGGCTTTGTTATACCACGGCGTAAACGACTATGTAAACTTTGGTTTTATGTTCTTAGGTGTTTGGAGAAAACCAAAATTAGAGGTCAATCCCGATATTCCTATAGAAGAGTATGGTATTAATGGCTCAACCGTAACCTTTGACGAGAATGATTATTCCTGTTCAATGATTGACATGTCGAAATTGCAAGATTGGATAGACAACAATTTGATATTTAATCCTGTATGTAAATCGCTTGGAATCAACTTCGTAACCAATGAATCCTATATTATAACTCCAATTGGGAAGAATGGCGTGTATAACACTAAACCGGGCGACACCTATCAACTGGACGAAGAAACCAAAAACAGATTGCACGGTATTAACTAATATGAAAAAATTAAACGTAGTCGGCGCAATAATAATAGAAAACAATAAACTTTTTTCAGCCAAAAGAGGAGAAGCAAAAAATCCCGAGGTTGCCTATAAATACGAATTTGTCGGTGGCAAAATCGAAGACGGCGAAAGTGGCGATATAGCGGTAATCCGAGAGTTAAAAGAAGAAATGGATTTAAAAGTTGAAGTGCTCGAGCATTTTATGACGGTAACCTACGACTATCAAATGTACGAGGTCACACTATCGACCTATCTCTGCAAACGACTATCCGACTATGTTGTAAAAGAACACGTATCAGCAGATTGGCTATGCTTAGACGAACTTGACATATCCACTTGGGCGCCTGCTGATGAACCGATATTGCAAAAACTAATTGACGAAGGCTATTTGGGCTAACAAAAAACGGAATAAAAGTATAGCACACTATACTTCGCAGTCGCGAAGCGTAGTGTGCTTTTCTTATCCACAAAAATTAAAGATTAAAGTTATATTTTTAGCCTTGTGGCTAAAAGTGATATGCAAGTATCTTGCGTTATATTTTGACTTAAAGTCAAAGTTATATTATATTTGCCTTAACTTCTC
>CALYRM010000009.1 GCA_945482995.1 uncultured Clostridia bacterium
TTTATTAAGTGGTTTTTCGCTTACCCCAAAAATTACAAATTTTCGGGGACCCTGGAAAGGAGCGCAAGTTGCGTGTTCGACTCGCTTTATAAAGAAAAAAGTCTCAAACAGTTCTGGTGTGAAACTAGTCTAAGACTTTCAAACTGGCAGGGGAGACGCGAGATGAATTCATTCAATCAAAAAGGGTTAAAAAGTATCAATTTGGTGCTTTTTAGCCCTTTTTTATACACTTTTTGTCGGTAAAATTCAACATGATATTAGATATTTGTGGTATATTTGTGGTATAAATTATTGTGGTAAGTCAGTATCAATTGCAAGGCGAGTTGCATCACGTTCAACGTCATAAATGTGTAAATATGTGTCTTCGGTTATTCTCGGAGTTCGCCCAGCTATCGCAGAGATTGCAAACTTGTCAATTCCAACGCTACGCAAATACGAATCGTGGCTGTGGCGCAGGTTGTGAACCTTGATTCGAGGCACTCCAGCTTTGGTCGCATACTCGTCTAACTTCCGTCGAATTGTTTGTTCAACAAGTGGTTCAGTGATTCCGAAGACAAAACAATCATCCGAAAAACCGTCATAGTCTTTGCACCAGTTGTGATATTGAGAAAGCTCGGCTCTAAGACAATCGGGCAAGAGGATTCTTCGGTTGCTTCGTTTGGTTTTGGGTGTGGTGATTTCCCACTTCGCACCATTATCACAGCCCTTTCTGTTTAGCGTCTTATTTATCGTTACCGACAGATAATCCTTGTCAAAATCGTGCCAAGTTAGACAGGTTGCCTCATTCTTTCGACAGCCTGTGAAAAAGAGAAAAGTAAAATAAGCACGGAAGGTAGGATTGTCAATCACCGCATAAACCTTTTTAAATTGCTCTAATGTCCAGACAGGTTGTTCTTCGACAATTTCATCGTTTCTGAAGTTGCCTGCAAGAGAAACTACATTTCGTGTAATGTATTCGTGTTTCATTCCGTAGTTTAGTAATTTTGTAAAGGCACAGTATATTTTGGATTTGTACTTAAACTTAAAATTTTTCTCTTCGATAATCTTTTTCCATCGCTCAATATCACGCAGAGTCAAACTCGAAACTTGTCTATTTTCAAAATAGGGGAGTACATGAAGTTTTAACACATCATTTGCGGACTTTAAACTGCTATGTTTAAGATAAAGTGCTGCTGCGGTTATATAGAGGTTGAAGAGCTGACGAAGATTAAGATTGCGCATTTCTGCACGAGCCTCAAGGTCTGACATAAAGCGAATATATTTCGCCTCGCATTCAGCTTTTGTGGAACCAACAACGCAAGTGTCCTTCCATTCTCCGTCTATAGTTTTGTATCTGAATCTCTTTATCCATTTTCCGTTTTTTTGTTTTTTTGCTGTTGCCATAATAATATCCTAAAATCTTGTTGCTTTCTTTAGAAGCTTAAATAAATCCTCGCTCTCTTTGGCAAGTAGGTTCTGAACTTTTTCACTAAAGTCATCTATTACTTTAGCTTCGTTCTCGGAAAAAGCATCCATATCTACCATTAATGGTTTATAAGTATTTTTGTCATATGGAAGCATAATGCTTTTTCCTTCAGGCAAAATAGAAGTGTGATTAATTAAATACCAACGAAACAAGTTTTTAGAACGTACAAGAGCAAAGACCTTGTTTGGATAGTTTAGAAAAAAATCTTCGTAAGCACTTATGCGTGTGTTCAAATACTTTTCGACGAAGGTTTGGTCTTTACCATAATAAAATTGATAATGCAATATTAGAGTATTCGTTGTAAGATAATCGTAAACATTTATTAATTTGGCAATTTTTTTAGGCTTTGTGCCACTTGCTACAAATGAAGCAAGCAAGGTACTACGTGTAAGGAATAAGGCATAATATATAAACTCGTTTTCCCACTCTTTTCGTGGACTGGTCTTTATTGCCAAGTCGATAAATTTAGTAAAAAATGGTTTTTCTGCTTCTGAATACATAATAAATCTCCCCATCCTTTTTATTCATCTAATAATTCATAAGCCCTTGCAAGAAGCAGGGCTTTTTTTCGTGTTTCAAGTTTTTCACAAACTCTCAATAGTTCGGCTTCAATTTCGGATAATTCACGAGTATGAACGCCACCATTTGTTAAAGTGACAGTATTATGATGACCGCTCGTTATTGTTACGGGTGAATTAGATCCACTTGTTATATTTATTGGTTGGCTTTCTTCCGAGAAATAATCTACTCCAACACCGAAGTAGTCGGCAATCTTTTTGACATTTGCGGCACGAGGTGGTTTCACCATCGTTTTCCAGCCAGTCGGTGCACCTTTTGAAAATCCAAGCTCTATTGCAAGTGCAGTAATAGAAATTCCTTTTTGCCTGCAAAGACCATTAACTTTGTCGTAAAAACTCATAGGTAAACTCCATAAAATTTTTTTGAGCAAAACTAAACAAAACCCTTGACAAAGCCTCTACCATGTGTTATACTAAGCAAAACTAAACAAAACAAGGGTAATAATAAGCAAAACAGTCCCTTGAATATTGTAAGACAGTGGTTTTGTTGGGTATATTAAAGTTTTATTCGCAAGAACATAATAATACAAAACTAAACCAAAGTCAAGCATAATAAAGAAAAAATAAGCAGTAAGGAGGCATGTATGGAGAAAAAGTATTTTACTTGTGCAGAAGTAGCTCAAATCTATGGAGTAAAGGTTTCCACGGTTTGGTCTTGGATCAGAAATGGAAAGCTCGGTTGCATTACAATAAGCAACCGCTACAGGATAAGAGAACAAGATTTAAACAAGTTTGACTTAGATTCAAACAACAACGATTAAAAAGGAGAACAAAGAAAGAGAAATGGAACAAATAACAAACGCACAAAGAGTAGCTTTACTTCTAAAACTGTTTTTAGATAAGCGAGATTTGATGGAGTGGTACGGCAAGGGAAAAACTTGGGTGAGTAATAAATTAAGCGAAATGCAGACGAAGTTGGTTTTGGAAGGCAAAAATGTGTTCAAGGGAAAAATTAGCACGGAAGCATTTATGAAATTTGAGAATGTCGAACTTAAACACTTCGTCGAATTAGCAAAAATAGAAAAGGAGTTAAAACTATAAGAATTAGAGGAGAAAACAAACAATGAAATTAAGAGAACTAAGACTTAGAAAAGGGCTAAAAGCCAAAGAATTGGGCTTGCAAGTCGGGTTGGGCGAGGATGGAATATCAAGGCTCGAGAATTACCATTTCCTGCCTATACCGCCTGTAATGGATAGGATATGCAAGGTGCTTGATGTAACGCCTTCGGACATTTATGAGAAAAAGGAAATGACATACTCGTTCACAGCACCGAGAGTGCATACAAACAACGATGTATACAACTTTCAAGCGAAGCTCCCGAAAGAATGGAGAGTGCTATTAAGAAAAGCAGTTAAGGAATTGGGCTACAAAGGTGTAGCGGATTGGTTCCTCGTTGAAGCAAGAAAACTAATCGAAGGAGAGTGTGAAAATGCCAGACATCAATAATTACATAAACGAAAAAGAGCAAAAATTCAAACTTGCCGAATATCAAGAAGATCTAAAGAAACATATGCAGGCACAGTTGCCCGATGAAAACATTGATAGATATGCACTTGCGGTTTCAGTGCTTGAACTTGAGCATTTAGCAAATAAACACAAGTGGTTAGGCGGACTTGCATTTTGGGTAGCTATGGTAGGCTACGCTGACACAGTAAATGAATTTGCAGAAAAACTTGAGAAAAAAGGAGAGAAACAATGAAAATAACAAATAAAACCAACTTGCCAAAACCCATTGAAGACATGGCAAAGAGTGAGTATAGCTACACTCCGAAACGCTACAGCGTTACAAGTCTTTTGAAGTCGACAAGACAGTTGCTATTGACGCGCCGTCATAACAACGAAATCGAGCAGGACTGTGCCGATATGATATGGATGCTATTCGGACAAGCCGTCCATAAGGTTCTTGAAGAGAAAGGCGAAGGTGCCGAGCTCTGCAAAGAGGAGAAGTTGACCGTTGTTTTAGACACTGGCTACACGATATCGGGAATCCTTGACCTTTACAACCTTGACACGGGCGAAGTTACCGATTACAAGACTGCATCCATTTGGAAAGTCATGTTCAAAGACTATTCCGACTGGGAGAAGCAAGGGATGATGTATGCTTGGCTACTTCACAAAAATGGATTTCCTTGCAACAAAGCTGTATTTTATGCAATCCTCAAGGATTGGTCGAAAGCTGAAGCCAAAAGAAAGCACGACTATCCTCAACAATCTGTAGTCAGAGTCGAATTTGACGTTAACGATGAATCGCTTGCCGAAATTGACCGCTTCATCAACGAGAAAATGGACGAAGTAATTGCGAACGAAAACGCACCTGACGATCAATTGCCAATGTGTAGTGAAGAAGATAGATGGAATTCGGGAAACACCTATGCTGTAATGAAGAAAGGTCGCAAAACTGCAATGAGAGTGCTTAACAGTAAAGAGAAAGCTCTTGAGTGGCGTGAGGAAAACGGTGGTGATTATATCGAGGAAAGAAAAGGCGAGGATAAGCGTTGCAAAGACTACTGCGCTTGTTGCGAGTTTTGTTCTTATTGGCAAGAAACCTACAAGACTGAAGACAAGGGGGAATAATTATGTGCGATACCGAAAACTTAAAAATCTACAACCAATGCCGTGAAGTGCCAACCGAAGCTCAGAAAGAAATAAAAGGTGGACGATTAAAGGGAATGACCGACATCAATCCAATGTGGCGAATAAAGAAGTTGACCGAGGTTTTTGGAGTTTGCGGATTTGGATGGATAATCGACAACGAAAAGTACACCTTTCAAGAAAGCCACCCAACAGGTGAAGTTGCTGTAATCTATGAGCTTGATCTGAAGGTCAAGTACAACGGCGAATGGAGTTTGCCTATCAAGGGAATCGGTGGAGCGATGTTTGTAGCCAGAGAAAAAGAAGGATTATACTGCGACGATGAGGCAATCAAAAAAGCCAAAACTGACGCATTGTCGGTAGCGTGCAAAGCTCTCGGAATTGGAGCGAATGTGTATTGGAGCAAGGATAACGAAAGCAAGTACGGTGAGGAACCGGAACAGCCAACACCCCCAGTACCGAAACAAGCTCCAAAAAGTACCGACAAGAAGCCTGCAAGCGAAACCAAGCTAAGCAAGTATAAACAGATAGCAGCTCTTTTCAAGGAATACCCCGATTGGAATATGGAATCCGTGAACGCATGGATTATAGCGATGCTGGGAAAGGATTGTAGGGTGAATAATTTACCCGATGACGTATTTGAGGAGCTTGTAGGAGCAATTAGGAACCATGAGTAAATTTGTTGGAAAAGGAATATCGCTAATGACAAACGAGGAAGGGGATGTCCTCGTTGTCATCAAAGCGAGCGAAAGGACAAGGTCAGCTGCAAGAGCAACAGTCAACGAATTAAAGGCTTGCAATCGTGAATTGTCGGTCGAAATAAAGCCATACAGCAATGCAAGAAGCCTTAGGCAAAATGCGATGTTGTGGGCGCTAATTGGGAAGATTGCCGAAGAGGAATGTGGCTACGCTCGGAATGCCGAAACAATCGAAGTCTACTGTGATTTGCTTGAGGAAGCTAACTGTGTGTTTGAATGGATTCTTGCCAAGGACGCTGCGGCATTACGTGGATCCTATCGGGCAGTTAGGTGCTTTGGCGAGCGAGAGGTTATCGATAAGGACGGTAACATAATCTCGTTAAACATTTACAAATGCTACGTAGGTTCATCGAAATTCACTGTTGACGAGATGAAACAGCTTATCGAATGCGCCCTTGACCGCTGTGCTGAACTCGGTATCAATGACAGCGAGACCGAAACTGTGAGGAAGACATATGGCAACGTTTAAAAGCTCAAGATCAAAAGCGTGCGACATTCCGCCAGCCGTCAAAAAAGTCGTGTGGGAGCGAGACCATCACCGTTGCGTGTTGTGCCTATCTCCCAATGGAATCCCGAACGCACATTTCATTCCGAGAAGTCAAGGCGGTTTAGGGGTTGAAAAAAACATTTTAACGCTTTGTCCGATTTGCCATAGGGCATACGACCAAACAACTCAGAGAAAGCACTTGCAAGTCGAATTAAGGGCATATCTACAGGACAAATACAACGATTGGAACGAGGAAGAATTGATCTTCAAGGGGTGGTGATATGGAAAAGAGAAAGTATTGGTTAAAATTGTCCGATGACTTTTTCAAGGGTGAAGAAATGATTTCCCTTTGGAAAATGGACAATGGCGAAAGATTAACTCTCTACTACATAATACTACTGCATGAATCAATAACCACGAACGGAATCCTCGACAATCCAATGGAAATGCTTTTGACACTTACCGACAATGAAACGGCAAAACAAGCAGTGACAGTCTTCCGAGAGTTGGGGCTCATTGTACTTACTCCCAACGGATGGAAACTAACGAAAGCAGACATTGGAAGCGAAAGCAAGTGTACTGAGCGTGTACGAAAGATGAGAGAACGGAAAGCAGGCGGAAACGTTGACACGCAGGAAGCGTTACATTGTAACACTACAAACGAAACCGCACAAGCGTTACATTGTAACAGCACTGCGTTACATTGTAACAACGGAGCGTTACATTGTAACGGACAGGGTGAAAAAGAGCGTTACATTGTAACGGCATCAGACCTATTAGTAGATATACGTAGTAAAAAGAATAGTATGTATAACCTTGTTATGAATAGAAATGAAATAGAAATGAATAGTAGAGAGTATTACTACGATAAAGAAGAAAATAAGAGTAGAGGTAATACAGCGCGTGGGTGTGCGTATATACAGGCGATATTAGATAAACAAACACCTTTAGAGAAATATATAGATATATGCAATGTAATAACGGAAGACGTTAGCCTTGACCAAGACCGGGCAACGCAAAAACGCTTTGGGACATTTATGAGAGATTTAGGCAAATATATTGATTCTCAAAAATCAATCATCATCAAAGGCAATGATATTAGTGCTACCGAATTCCTTGACACCTTCAGGGAAGCAATGGAAACAGGCGAAAGCGATGAGCTGTTTATCCGAACAATCCGAGACGTTACAGCCAAGACTCTTGACGGCAAGGTGCAGAGCGATCAAAAAGCGTATCTATTATCAACGCTGTACGAACGAATCAAAGCTGGGGGTGTAATATGATGAAATTGAATCAAAAAATGTATTATCAAGATAATTTGTTAAATGAACTTATAGTCGACAATTTCGCTGGCGGTGGCGGAGCGAGCATAGGAATAGAGCTTGCCACAGGAAGACCTGTCGATATTGCCATTAATCACGACGAGGATGCTATAGCAATGCACAAGGTTAATCATCCGTTTACAACTCATTACCAAGAGGATGTATTTGCTATTGATCCAGAGGAAGTTACCAATGGACGACCTGTAGGAATAGCGTGGTTCTCGCCAGACTGCAAGCACTTTTCCAAGGCGAAAGGTGGAGCTCCAGTGGAAAAGAAAATCCGTGGACTGTCATGGGTTATTCTAAAGTGGGCTATGTCGGAAGTTTCTCCGCGTTGTATTTTTATGGAGAATGTCGAGGAAATTCAGACATGGGGTCCGCTCAAGGAGATAAATGGAAAAATGTATCCGGATCCTGCAAGATCGGGAGAAACGTTCAAAGGGTTTGTCGCTATGCTTACGGATGGAATAAGCAAGGAACACCCATCATTTGCTGAAGCGTGCGAATTTCTGAAAATAGCGCCTGACAGTGCGGAAGCTGAAAGCTAAAGAGCTGAAACTTGCACAAGGTTTTCCAGAGGATTACATTATCGACATTGAACCATATATCGGCAAGAAATACAGCGAAGCGAAACAAATTGCAAGACTTGGTAATGCAGTTTGTCCGCCTGTTGCTACTGCTCTTATAAGAGCGAATTGTGTAGATTTAGCTTATAAGAAGAATTTACAAACAGTCAAAGAATTAAACTCCGCTATGTGTGGTTTAAGAGGTGGTAGATAATGAGTGCAATTGAAATAATAATATTCGTGTTTTGTATGATAGGAATAATCGGTTTTATAGGATTCGTGAGTGTTTACTCGGCAAAGAACGAAGGAGTATATCACGGCGAAGAAGCTCACTATAATAAACATAAGTGGAAGTAGAATGGAGAAAAAATGAGTGATTTTATAAGATATACGGAAAGAAATAAGTTTGGCAATGCAGACATTATCGGAGTAGATAGTGGCGAATTGTTTAAAAATTTGAGCAATGTGCAAGGTGTACAGTTATGCGATGCACTTAATTATTTCGCCGAATTAGAAGACAAAATCGAAAACGGTATGTTAGTAGAGTTGCCTTGTAAAGTGGGCGATACGGTATATAGAGTTTATGAAAAATGTAATGGCAGTAGTTGTCCATATAACGGAAACTACGGGCAATGGCGGTGTCATTATAAGGGAAAAGAACGGTGCGAGGCATTTATAGATGAGAAAAAGTTTTCTTACGAAATGCTTAATGATTTAGAGAAAAGTATATTTGTAGTTAAGGGCGAAGCCGAAGCAAAACTAAAAAAAATACAGGAGAACAAGAAATGAGAAACATACTTTTTAGGGGCAAACACATAAATACCGGAGAGTGGATAGAGGGAAATTATGAATACTATCATAAGCCAAAAAAATACATAATAAGCAATCCGTATACGGGAGAAACAAAAGGAGTTATCCCCGAAACCGTCGGACAGTACACAGGCTTGACGGATATGAACGGCAAGAAGATTTTTGAGGGTGACATTTGCCAAGTGGTATATCTTGACAGACAGTTGAACTCGAACGGCAAACACTATGACGTTGAAAATGTAATGATTGAAGAAGTAGTGTTTGAAAAAGGAACATGTTGTTTTAAGATCACTTTTGAAGATATTGCCTTATACCGCCCGATTGGTTTCGAGATATACGAAAAGCAAAAAATAAAATACTTTGAAGTCATCGGAAATATTCACGACAATCCCGAACTTTTAGAGGTGAAAAATGACACATTGTGAGAATTGCAGATTTTGGGAAGACGGATATTGCACATTGCAAAATCAAGAAACAAATGACGGTGCGAGTTGCGATAAAGCGGAGGAGTATTAAGAATGAAAGATTGGATTGGAAATGGAAAGAGTGTGTTTGTGTGCAATGGAGCAAGCAATCATTCAGACGAAGAAAGGGAAAAAGATGATTATTATGCAACCGAGCCGAAAGCAATTTACAAGCTATGTGAAGTCGAAAAATTTACACCGACAGTTTGGGAATGTGCTTGCGGTGATGGTCAAATGGTTAAAGTTTTAAATGAAATGGGTTACGAAGTAGTAGCAAGTGATATTGTAGATAGAGGTTGTCCTAATACTGTGATAGCAGACTTTTTAAAGACAGTAACTAATCACAATTTGGATATAATCACGAATCCGCCCTACAAATACGCAAAAGAGTTTGTCGAACACGCATTAGACATCTCGGCAGACGGAAATAAGGTTGCAATGTTTTTAAAACTGACATTCTTGGAAAGTAAGTCAAGAAAAGCCTTGTTTGAGAAATATCCACCTAAAAAAGTATGGGTGTTTTCGGAAAGGGTACTGTGTGCTAAGAATGGCGATTTTGAAAAATACAAAAGTAGTGGAGCGACAGCGGTTGCGTATGCGTGGTTTATTTGGGAAAAAGGCTACAAGGGTGAAACAACAATAGGTTGGATATAAAATGCGTGCTCATACTCACGTGAAAATGATACTTGAAAGGAGATGAAAAATGAGTGATTATACATGTAAATGTGGTGCAGTGAACGAAGTTGAACTTCAACCAAAGGGAACAGCTACGGGGCTATATTGCCTAAAATGTGGTAAATGGATTAAATGGGTAACGAAAGAAGAAGCGAATCGGATATATTTTCGTTTCAACACAAAGCCTGTTTCGGAACTGCCGAATGAATTGATAATAAACGGCGTTGTTTATATTAAAAAATGAGTAAAGAGTTATCATAAGGGAGTAAATGCCATGTATACCGAGGAAACTGTAAGAAAGGAACTACGAGGAGTTGCACGGAAGAGGGTGAATATGTCCGCATTGATTGGCACAAGAGATTATTTGACCGCACAAATAAAGTATTTAGGCGAATCGGACAAGTTATTACCCGAAACCGAAACCGCACTTGCAAGCGCTACAAAAACGATAATAAGTCTAATCGAGGAGACGGCAGAAAGGGACTCTAAATACATAAAATGCATATCCTCTCTGACGCAGCTTCACAAAACGATCATCCTTGAACACTACTTCAACGGAACAGCGATGTGGAAGGTAGCTGAAAGTGTCGGATATAGCGAACGGCAAGCTAAGGAACATTTGCGGTTAGCAATCAAGGAACTCACGGCGATACTTAATTCAAAATAAAAAAAGCACCATCCTTTGTGGTGGTGTTTTTAGTTGCCTTATGATAAAAGATTGCATACGACTTTGAAGAAAAAAGTTTGATAAAACTAAAAGTCCGCACGAAACCGCACTTTTAAGTATGTTAAACTCAATGTGGTGAAAGGTTCTCTTTCCATCATAGTTTTTCTCCCTCTGCCTCGGTACCGAAATGTGCCGAGGTGGAATCGGGGCGGAAAGGACGAACCACATTATATTTGAAACCCATATTTATTTTTAGGTTGGTGGCTGGAATAAACCTTTCGGGCGAAATGCATTAAGCCCGAAGAAAGCCACCTAAAAGAAAGCGAGGTTACATGGCAAAAGAAACAAAAAGAAAACAAGTAAAGTATACGCTTGAGCAGAAACAAGAAGCTCTGGCTCTTTTGCATGTCTATACATCGAAGCAAGTGTCAGAAATGCTACATATTCCAAGCTCGACCGTTAGAACGTGGGAGAAAGCTCTTAAAGAATCCGCAAGCTCTTTCAAAGCATTTGCCGGATCGACCGCTGCGGAAACTGTCGAGCATGCTGTCGAGAGTGTCGAGTTTGCTGACGAGTCTAAAAATACACTCGCACAAAACGCACGCACGCAGGCGACTTCAAGCCCGATAGCAAACGCTAAATTTATCGATGGTACCGAAAAGCTTGCATTGAAGGCACTCGACGCATTGAACGCAAGAATCGAGATTGCCTGTAGCAACGTCCAAGAAATTGGCGAACTTAAGAAATTCATCCTTGACCATAAGGAAGAGGTGTTGACAGGGAAAGACCGTGAGGTATATTCAGACGGAGCGATAATGCAACTGCTAAAGAAGTTGGAAACCCTTGAGGTTATCAGAGTCGGCGAACTCTCGACTGTCCTCGGTGTGGCGTACGACAAGCACGCTTTGGCTTCTGGCAAGCCTACCGAACGACTTGATATCAGCTTCGAGGATTACCCAGAATGACGCTCGAAGAGATGATTGCCAAGCGTCAACGCTCTTGGGAAAAACGGCACGACCTCGAGTATGACCGAACGCTTGTAACGTTAGCAATAAGGGATATTCACAAGGATAAAGCACTTGTGAACGAAATCAAAGAAAAGCCGTGGCGATTGATTGAGCTTGCTTTCAATATCGTTGACAAGCGCCAAAAAACCGTTCCATTCTTCCTAAACGACGTACAAAAAGACTTTGTGCAGCGATTAGAATCAAGGACAAACAACAAGCCGTTCTTCGTACTGAAGGGCAGACAACAGGGCTTTACGTCGCTAATAACGGCGATACAGCTTGCCTGCACGATTGTCCGCAAAAACTTTACCGGATTTACGGTGGCAGATTGCCAAGACAACACACTATCTATTTTCGAGGACAAGGCAAGAGCGCCTTATAAAGCACTTCCCGATATTCTCAAGCCTACCGAACAGTATAACAACCGGCACGAGTTGAAGTTTGACAAACTCGGAAGCTCGTGGAGAGTTGCAACGGCAAGTAAGGACATTGGTCGGTCTAAGACGTTAGGATTTTGCCATTTTTCCGAAGTAGCGTTCTATCAATGTCCCCTTGCTGACTTGCAGAAATCAATCGGCGAAGCTCTGACCGAGAATGCAATCGTTGTCTATGAAACCACAGCAAACGGCTATAACGACGCTAAAGACCTTTGGGATAGCGGCACCTGTGAAAACCTTTTCTACGAATGGTGGCGAACTGCCGAATACACCTCGAATGACATCTCGGTGCTTTACAACCTCAAAAACGATTGGATAATCCGCCGCGTTGCGTGGCTTAGAGCGAAAGGGTTAAGTGATGAACAAATAGCGTGGTATGTCAAGAAATTCAATTCGTACTTAGATGGCGAACACTCTATCAAGCAAGAGTATCCATGTATGGCAGATGAAGCGTTTATTGCCACTGGTAACAGCGAATTCGGCGAAGAAGCTGTAGTCGGTCAAATAGATAGATTTAAGGACTTGCAAGGGGTAAAAAGAGGCTATTTTGAGTATACCAAACGCAGAACGGATAACCCCGAAGACGTAGACGGATTCATAATCGACAATATTCAATGGGTAGACAGCCCGACCGGAGAAATTGTCATCCATTCCGAGCCAATCATTGACGAAGTGAAGGGTTCAAAGCCTTATACGATAGGCGGTGATACAGCAGGCGAAGGTAGCGACTTCTACACGGCAAAAGTCGTAGACAACATAGACGGTGACACTGTGGCAACCTACCGCTGCGGAAACACTTCCGATGATTTATACGCCGAACAACTGTATTGCCTGGGCAAATACTACAATGAAGCCCTAATCGGAATCGAGGTCAACTTCTCATACGCACCGACTAAACGGTTATTGGATGCAGGGTACACGAACCTATATAAGCGTGAAGCAATCGATACTTACACGGAAGCAAAGACTGTCCGCTTTGGCTTTAAAACGACGGTACAGACAAGACCTGTAATTATAGCCGAGCTTAAAAGAGTATGGAGAGACAGTCTCGAGCGAGCAAAAGGCGGAATCGAGCCTGACGTCGAAACACTTCGGGAAATGCTGACCTTCGTCAAGGATGAGAGAGGCAAGCCTCAAGCAATCGCCGGGAAGCATGATGACCTTGTAATGGCACTTGCAATCGCTCATTACGTAGCATCCACGCAAGGCGACCATACTTGGAAAGCAAACGAGGACGAAGAAAACATCCTCGAAAAACTATTTAATTTAAAGGACAGCGTTGCGGAAACTGTCCGTAGTGAATATATAGAGTGGTGATTTTATGAAGAGAAAAGACGAATTTCAAAAGATACTCGATGCACTTGATAGAATGTCTGCAAGGATAGCAGATATAAGCATGCAAATAAAGAGCGTCGAAAAGAGGCTTGACGACCTTGATCTCAAGCAAAAAGTGGCGGAAGATGAAACTATTCCGTCCATTATGCGTGAATGGTTATTTGGAGCGGAGAAAGGGGATAAGTAATGGACGATGTAAGGCAAGTTACAAGTGCATGGGAAGATTACCAGCACGGAATATCGTATCAAGAATCAATCGGATTACCAAGTCGTGTTAAGGAATGCATAGACTTTGTCGAGGGGAGACAATGGGCTCAGCCAACCAAAAGGACAATGGCACTACCAAGACCTGTGGTGAACATCATCAAAATGATTGTTCGTTCCAAAAAATCGGCACTCAATAACAAGCCTGTACGAGTGGTATTCGAGGCAGATAATGGCGAAGCTAATACCGAAGCGTTTACACGTTTTGCCGACTATATATTCAAGGAAATGCGTATTGCCGAGATTGACAGCCAAGCTATATTGGATGCAGCAATCAAGGGCTGTTATATCTACCATTTCTACTGGGATAAGGATGCGAAAGGCAAAGCTGCAATGACTTCGGGAGCTGTCCGTTGCGACCTTTTAGATCCACGAAATGTGTTCTTTTCAAATCCGGCTCAAATTGACGAGCAAAAGCAAAAATGGATAATCATTGCCACACGTGAAGAAGTGGAGTCCGTAAAGGCAAGAGCTGACAAAGGTGTAGATAAGGAGCTTATTTGTGCTGACGAAAGAGAGTATAACGTTGAGACTGACCAAGACAAAGAACAAGAAGGAACCGAAATGTGTACCGTTCTTACGAGGTACTTCCGAAAGGATGGCGAAGTCTATTGTGAAAAGTCTACTCGCCGCACAATCATTAATAAAGCGTTCCGCATAGCTCCCGATTATGCCGCAGCGGCTAAAGAATTGGGAATCACCGAGGAGCGCTCGGAAGATGCAGCAAATACCAACAGCCCGGACAAATACGATACACACGAGAATGAGGGCTATCGGGCAACCCTCTATCCAGTCGTTGTCGGACAGTACGAGAAGAGAGAACGTTGCATTTATGGATTATCAGAAGTTGAGGGACTAATTCCGAATCAAAAAGCAATCAACTTCCAATTGGGATTGATATTGCTATCAATGCAAGCTACGGCTTGGTCAAAATGGATTGTCAAGCCCGATGCACTACGAGGTCAAGACATAACAAACGAGCCCGGACAAATCCTCGTAGACCATAGCAAACTTGGCAATGGAATCCGTCAAGAGATTGGCGGACAAATAAGCGGACAACCTGCTCAAATCGTCGAAACTTTATTGTCGTATACAAGAACGGTATCAGGTTCGACCGAAGTTATGACCGGCGAAACCCTTGGAGCGAGTATGTCGGGAGCTGCGATTGCACAGCTACAGGCACAAGCACAACAGCCAATCGAAGAGCTTAGAGATGCCTTTTGGAGAGTTAAGGAAAAGCAAGGAATGGTGTTGGAACAATTCTTCCGCTTATTCTACTCAGATACACCTATTAAGTATAGCTACAACGAGTACAACGAGGCAACACGAAAGGACGAGATTAAAAATGATACATTCGACATCCACGCTTTCGATAATGTTAGGTTTACAGTTGTTGCCAAAGCAACGACAGGTACAAGGTCATCAACAGCAGGTGATATCACATTCCTTGACAACCTACTAAAGGCTGGAGCGATAAGTATACAGCAATATGCGGAATTGTACCCCGACAACGCATTATCCGACAAGGAGAAGTACATCCGAGTTCTGAAATCAAACCAAGATAGTGAGAACACGCAATTAAAAGCACTTGTCGAACAACAGCAGAAACAACTGGATGAGATGACAACGTGGTGCGATCAGTACAAGAAAGCGGTTGCAAGCGTCCAAAGTACCAATAAAGAGAACGAAGCGCTGCAAGGCGACCTTGCTATCCTATACAAGCAGTACAACGATCTACGAGCACAGGCAGAAAGAGTAACCGAGATAGCACAAGGGTTCGCTTCCGACGCATCGCTATTTGCTGGTGAGATAGCAAGAGCGGAAGGTCTGACAGGCAACGCAGACAGCGACAACGATATTATATAGCCCATAAGGCAAAGGAGATATTATGAACGATTACGAAGAGAATCAAAACTCGCAAACCGAAGAGACTACCGAAGAAACTACCGAAAACACCGAAGTAGGCGGTAATTCGGAAGAAGCCGAACATCAAGCGGAGCAATCGGAAAACACACAACAAAACGAGGTTGCAAGTCCCGAAAAGCCCGAGGAAACCGAACAGCAAGCGGAACAAACAACCACAAACGCAACAGCACATGAAACCGAGCAATCGAAGTTCATACGTAACGCGGAAATTGAAAAGGCAAGGCAAGAGGCAAGAGTGCAGGCAATAGTCGACGCTGTCGGCACTAATCCATTTACCGACAAACCAATCAAGAACGCTGCGGATGTGGAAGAATACCTTCTGATGCGTAAAATCGAACAAGAAGGAAAAGATCCAATAAGGGATTATCCCGAATATGTCAAACAGCAAAAGGCGAAAGAAGTTAGCGATGCGGAAAAGGCACGCATTGACCGGGAAACAGCGATCAAGAGTATCAATGAGTTTAGAAGCGAATTCCCGAGTGTAGATTTGCAGAAGTTAGCTAAGGATACCGACTTTGACGATTTTGCAAAGGGTGCATTAGGGACTGAATCACTTGCAAGCATTTACAAGAGATATATAGCTTTCAAGGAGCGAATCGAAAGTAATGCTACAAAACAAGCACAACAACGTGCTGTAGCCGAAAAGGCTAAACAAAACGCCAGCGTTGGCTCTCTTTCCAACGAGAACGGCAGTCAAGAGAGCGAATACTTCACTTTGGAGCAAATCAAGGCAATGTCACCAGAAGAGGTGCATGCGAAATGGGAAAAAGTGCAACGCTCAATGAAGAGAATCAATCAAAATCTTAAATAAAGGAGTGTAAAACAGTATGAGTTACAACAACTTTATCCCAAATGTTTGGGATGAACAAATTAACAGAGACCTTGAACGTCTTTGCGTATTTGCCGAAGACTGCTATCGCAAGTATGAAGGCAAGGTTAAGCGTCAAGGCGAATCGGTTACCATTTTAGGTATCGGTAAACCAACAATCAAGGATATGGCAAAGAAAGACCGCAATGGTAACATTGACGACGCAGAAACCGTGGAGACTACCTCTATGATTCTTCCAATCAACCAAATAGCTTATTACAACTATGAAGTTGGCGATATTGACAAAGCACAAGCTATATCGGGAATTGAAGGAGCATTACAAGCCGAGACATCGGAAGGCTTGGCTCAAAAAATCGACAACTACATTGCTGGCGTTATTGGTAAGCACGAAGACCATATCGCTGCGGTTAAGTGTGTAGCAGGCACTGCAGGAGCAGGCGAAAAGAACGTTCTTGACATTCTTGACGAAATGCAAGAGAAACTAATCGAGAATGACGTATCAGACAGTACCCAAATCACAATCGTTGTTGATCCGAAATTCTTTACAAGATTCCGCAAAGAGTACCGCAACGCCGATACCGACAATAGCAAAATACTCAAGAACGGCAGAGTTTACCTATATAACGGCATGAAGATAAAGGTATCGAATAACGTTGCAAAACGTGAAGTCGGTGGACATACCTGCTCTTGTATCTCTGCTCGTACGAATAGAGCTGTTGCTTTCGTAAAGCCTTTGACTCACAGCGAAGCTTATAGACCAGAAAAGAAGTTTAGCGACGCAGTAAAAGGATTCATTTTGTACGATGCTAAAATCATCCGTCCAAAAGAACTCATAGTAGCAGACGTTTATTATGCATAAGGGGGTGAAAGAATATGGCTAATTTCACAAAACTACAACCTATCGACATGGGCGAATTGCCCAATGAAGCAAAGATTTTAACATTAGCAAGTGCAGTATACACTGGTGTTGCTTCAAACGGAGCTACATCTCCAACCTATGGCGTTCACTTCAAGCTATCTGAACGTCATGACAAGTATCTTATTTTGCTCAAAAATAAGGGTGTATCGGGAGATGTTACCGCTTCCGTTAAGGCTGGTAATTCAGGGCTTTGGGGCACTAAAGACCTTGACGTCACAATCAAGAATGGCGAAATTGCATTCCTCAAGATTGAAGCTGGGCGATTCAAGAACAACACACCTAATGCCGAAATGAAGGCACTTGCAGGCTATACTGCGGATAGTACCGAAGATATGAAGGGTGATGTTGTAATCACCTGTTCAACATCCGATCTTGAAGTTGCTGTCATCAAACAACCATTCTAACCAACGAGGGCGAAAGCTCTCGTTATATCGTGAGAAGGGCACAAGGCGGTTCAACTCCGTCAATCACGACACTAAGGAGCAATTATGACATTAAACGAGATTAAACTTTCAACGCTAATGTTGATGTTCACCAACTATGGCGACGACCTGAGAGATTGCGACGTTGACGAAATGACCGATTCGACATATACCAAGTACACCGTCAATATGGACGCTTCAATCAACCGTGCACTATCAAGAATTGAGGCAGCAAAGGTATTGCCACTCAAGACAGTGGTATTAACACCCGAAAATGCGGTCAAGACGGAGAATAAAAGCAGAGCTGGAGACTATCTCACAAGGTGGGATTTGTCCTCACTTGCAAGTGATTTTTCGGCGGTTTGCAGGGTAGCTGAAGTAAGTGGTTGGGAGTATGTATCGTCAATATCCTACGAGATGGAAGGCAACACTATTGTTTTGCCCAACATTTCCGAGGATGCGGAAGAATACAGGGTTTTATATTACTATCGCCCGAAGCGTATACGACCAGCTTCGCCATCAAGTACCGTGATTGATGTTCCTGATTATATTGCCGAAATCATCCCATATTGGGTGAAGGCTGACTTGTACGAAGAGGACGAGCCATCCGCTGCGGTTGCAGCACGCAACATATTCGAGCAAATGCTTTCCGACATTGTAAGACCTGACTCTAATGGTCAAGGCGGTGTTAAAAACAACTTTGTAGGGGTTATATAATGGCATACAGCAGTATTCAGCTTAAGAATCGTAAAAGAGAAGTATTATCTAATTTCAAGGGAGTTGACGCGGCAAGTCCTGTTTATGCTGTCGATAAGGCAAGAGCTACGGCTATGCGTAACTTTATAGCTGAAAACGGAAGTAATCACAAACGCCCGGGATGGCGACAAATAGCACGGTTCAAGGATTCTAACGACAACGACCAAGCAATCAACGGATATTTTAAATTCACAATCAACAAACAAGAGTACCACATTGTATATGCAGGGACTACTTTTTATATTTACGACAACTCTACCAATAACTTTGTGAATATACAAGAAAGAATGGATATGTCTATCGACAACGCATTCGACACGACTCGACTTGTCGATCGTCCTATACAAATGTTTGTATATGGTGAAAGAGCGTATTTCATTGGCTGTGGTGATTTTTTGGTGTTTGACAATAGCAAAGGCACACCTGAACTAAGACGGTTGTACAATGACGAGATAGCGTATATCCCGAGAACAACAACTAATATTAGCCCGAACGAAAACGAAGTAAACGCAGACAATCAACCTATCCTATACGGCGAGAGAAAGACCGACCGAGATGTGAATGCTCTGTCGAAATGGCGGTATAACGAACTAATCGGAAGCGAACAAGCAACCGAAACGACACTTCGCACCTATACTCTCGATACTGACAATGTCGATTTGGGGAGCATTACAGTTGAGCTTGACGATTACGATGCAGATACAGGCAAGATTAATCACCATACGCTAAAGCAAGGCGATGCAACGGCAGATTGGATCGTGAATGAAGCAGTAATACAAGATCGTCGCCCAGTCGTTGGTGACGATTTAGCCGGGAAAACGTTGCAGTTTGACACTGACATTAATAGCCTTGGCACGCTTCGTTGGTACGGATTGCTATTATCAACGGAGAATACTAAGCTTTATCTACAGGAAGAAACGAGCAATTGGGATAAAGTATTCTTAAATTTACAAATAAAGAAAGGTGAGACAGTTACCACTAAGACTATTGGCTATGCCTATCGTTCTTCTTGGCTGGCTCGCTATACAATGGTATGGTATGATGAAGCTAAAAATGGCATCGGGGTTGATGCACACAATAAAAATGTTGTTACTTTTGCAGATACGAATGGACTGAAAATGCTCGGTATACATGCTGACGGACTTTCGGGGCTTGCATTTGAGCTTATAGAGTTTGGTGGAACCAAATGGGGTTATGTAGACTATTATAGCGGTCAAATCGCTTTCAAGAAGCCAGTGCATACCATCCAGGGAGAATCTAACATTCGAGTGAAGTTTGCAAAGACTGACGAGAAATCCGCAGAGAACATACTTCGCTGTCGATTCGGTACATACTTCGGCACGAACGGAAACGCAAACACATTGTTTTTATCGGGGAATGAAGACGTACCCAATATGGACTTTTGGAGCGAAACGGAAAATTTCAACTATTTTCCGAGTGGAAACTGTTGCGCCGTCGGAACGCCAAACACGGCAATCAAGGGCTATATGCGATTAGGGGATGATAGCCTTGCTATTCTTAAAGCCGAAAGCCGTTACGAACCTACACTTTACGTGAGGACAGGTGTTGCTCCATCGGTCGACGAAAACAACGTTATTAAGACAGGCTATTACTACACAAGAGGTAAATTTATAACCGAAGGAGCCGTTTCAGATAGTTCTTGCTGTATGCTTGCAGGAGACCCAATATTCTTGAGCAAGCAAGGCGTATTCGGAATAGTTATGACCGATAATGTAGCAGTCGAGGAACGTGTCGCTCGTGAAAGAAGCCGTTTTATCAATCCACTGTTAGCAAAGCACAAAAACCTATCAAAGGCTGTTGCCATTGTCTACGATAACCGATATTACCTTGCTATAGATGGCAATGTATACGTGGCGGATGCACGATACACGCATACAGCAAAGGGGGACATGCCCGATACATTTAATTACGAGTGGTGGGTTTGGGACAACTGTCCTGTGCGTGATTGGTACGAAATAGAAGGTGAACTCTGTTTCGGGACGGATGACGGACGAATTTGCCTATTTGACAAAGAATTTACCGACCGTAAATATGAATCGCTTGGAGCACCGACTGTAGATATAGAGAATAATTATCTTTACTACGATACCACATGCGGAACCACATTAGCGGACGGCGATCTGTGCTATGTTAAGGGTAACCTATACCGACTGCTTAACATTAGCTCAAATAATAACGAAATCACCTTTGACGAGTCAATGCTCGGTCTCATCCATGCCGGCATGGTAGTGTATGCCGACAATGTTGGTACTTCGGGCTTGGAGCTTGATACAAAATATATAATCAACAACATTGATGCTGCGGAGCTATGCCTCACGCTATCAAAAGAGGACGGAACGGAAGTCAAGATAAACGGCGGTGGATTTAGGTTATTATGCCCGATTGATGGCGAAATTATGAGGGCTTGCTTCGTGCTTGGTGATGACGGCGAAATGCACTTGCAAGTCAGAAATAAGGACACGAACGAGTTATATCAACTCGCTATTTATGACGGGAATGCGTTATCTGCCACGCTCTACAAGTATTACTGCGATAATGTTGTAGCGGAATGGTATTCGCCTGTCCTCGATATGGGCACGAATGACTTCATAAAACAACTACAAAAGCTAACCATTGCGACCGAGCAAATAACGAACGGTCGAATTACATTCGGCTGGGAAACCAAGAGTGCATCAACTCTTGTGGACATGGATGCAAAGGGGCTTGATGTATTCGATTTTAGCAATCTCAATTTTGCTAAATTTGCTTTTGATACAGGCTTCTCATCCTCGTATAGCCGTGATGTGAAAGCCGATTTTAACTTTATTTTATTTAGATTTATATCCGACAACGACTGCGACTGTTCTGTCTATAGCTTCACTATCACCTACAAGATTAACCGTCAGAACAAAGGAGTATTTTAATGATTAACAAAACTACCGAAGAACAACGCAATAAGATCCGTAGGGCTACAGTAATAACGATGCCCGACCGTCCAAGCGAACGTGGAATTAAAGCGGACGCTATCAAGAATGCACTTTCCACACCGATTTGCGGAAAAGAGAACTCAGTACTTGCCGAGTTAGATCGAGTGATTGACGAAGCTAACGGCATTCTAACTCCATTGTCCGAAACGGTATCAGCGTTAGACGAGGAATACGACAACGCCTATATACTTGATAGTACCTCAATTCCGACAGCTATAGCCTACGAAATTGGCAAGGATAAAACATATTCGGTTGTGGCTGGCTCGTCACTTGCTGTAACTGTTCCTGAAATGAGACAAGGCAACCGAGCAGGATTAAATTGGACGATGCCTACACCTTCCACAATAACGTTTACGAACAACACAGGCTGCAATCTTATCGTGCGAGCCGAACAAGGAGTGTATAAAACTATTGCAAGTGGTGAAAGTGCGGAGATACTTCTATCTTATGCCTCAAATATCGCTGCGGTTAAGTTGCAAACGCTTGTTTATCACGATGGGCAAGAGGCAATTTTGTTAATAACCAGAGTACATAATGTTGCGCTATGAAGAGTATTTTTGCGATAAAGAAAGATATACTCTTGAGAATAATCGAGGCGAGCAAGAACTATGAACGACCAGTAGAAAATGGTGAACCTATTGATTTGTTAGTAGAAGGCTCGGTCATTTTGGAGCTTCTGCAATGCGGTTATATAATCCGACTGCCCAAGACTGACATTCCAACATTGGAATGGAAGGAAAGCGACTATGCTTATGTGAATGTTCTTGTGTTGCCGAAAGTCAAGGACACCTTCGACAAGATAATGCAGTCAACACGAATTGACGATGTACATATTAGACCATTCGCTCCATTTGCTTCCGATATAGCTATAAACGACCTCGTAACGCTCAAAGCAGTGGGCATAATGCACATCAGGGTAATGGGTGATATTTACGCGGATATGCACTTGCAAGCCACTATTTTACGCACTATGCCGTATGAGATGACACTCGACGCAGTGGTCGGAGACCATTCCGAGCTTAGACCTGCCGAAGTTGTTGGAATAACGGCAAATCAAGTTGTGAAAACCATTGACACCTTAGAAACCAATCTTCTGACTCTTTATGGCGTTTCAATCGTGCAGACAACTAATATTAATGACGAAGCAACCCTTGATGCAGCAGTTACAAGCGGAATAACACTAATCAAGGACGTTATTATCGACCTACATGGCGTTATGCATCGAATAGTTGTCTATCCGTTCAATATAAAGCAAAACCACGAAATTGAATTGAGATTCCGAATGGATCCACGCCAAGCGAAGTACATGAAGATAAGCCAATTGCTATCCTTGAGCAAAACACCTCTTGCCTATGACGAAGTTTGTGTTGAGGGATTGCAATGCTCAGGCACCTTCCTCGCAAGTTGCTCAGGCGAATTGAGTGTAAATAGAAGTGCTTTGTGGTTTGATTATGCGGAATGCTCGTTTGAGGAAATAGAAAACAAAACGTTTAGCGAACTGAGAAGAATTACAGTTTGAAATATTTAAAAAGGAGATATAAATTATGTCATTTACAAAATACGGAAAAGCGCTCTTACTTAAAAGTTTTTTTGGCAAAATCAAAGACCAATCCCAAAATCTTTACGTATGCTTACTAACTTCGGTCAACAGTATATCTGACACAGTAGATGGATGTACAGGTTTTGAGGAAGTATCAAAAACTACAATTGTCAATGAAACGAGTTATCCTAATGGTTATGCTCGTCAACCGCTCGTAAAGTGGATTTCTAATGGTAGTTATGGTAATTATGAAACTGTGTTTGGGGATCCAGCCGAAGGAACAGGTGAAGATGCAGGTCGAATTGTTATCAAGAATACTGTACCTATTGAGTTCCCCGAAAACTACAACGAAGTCCTTGACCAGAATGTAAACCTCAACAACGGACAACCTATCCAATATTTCGGTATTGTGGATAAAGAAACAGACGGAAACCTTGTTGCTTATTGGGATTTAAAGTTAAATGCGATAACTGTAACCGCGAACGATGCAATCAAGCCGACTATACGTGCAGGCAAAATGGTTTTCCGTTCAGCAGCCGATACGGAGTAATGTTGTATGACGGAAACCTCAAACTATGGACTAAAAAAAGCGGAGTTAGGGGATAGAATTAACGATTTTATCCCCGAAAATGCCTTAAACCTCGATACAATCGATTCTGAGCTTAAAACTCACGCTGACAGCATTGCACTGCTCATGCCAATCAAAGTAACTAATGCCGTTCCGACATGGACGGTAGATACTACCTATCCCGAATTTGCATTTCGTGGTACGATTGCCGTAGCTGGAGCAACAGCGACAATGCGACCAGAGGTTATCTTTGGCAATGCAGAGGCGTTGTCGGGCAATTACGCTGCGGTTTGTGAAAGTGGTGCAGGTGTGGTTTATATCTACGCCAAAACTAACGACAATATAACCATTCCTTTGGTGGTGGTACACAAGGAGTAAATATGATAGGACGGACTAATGTGGGTGGCGGTGGTAAATCCGCACCAAAATTGCAGGATAAAAGCATTACAGCTTCAGGTACATACATTCCCGATGCTGGGTATGACGGTTTTAGTAAAATTACAGCTTCTTTCAACGAAAGCGAAGAATTATCAAACCTACGGAAACTGATTGACGGAACAGCAACAACGCTTACTATACCCTCAAATGTGACGAAAGTCAAAGCATATCTTTGTTGGCAATCTTCATCTTCGACAACGCTCGTTGCGGTGGATTTGGGTTCAGTAACAACGATTGAACGTGATGCTTTCTATAATAACCAAGCAATCGAGATCAAGGAAGAAGAGGTTGATGGAGTTAAATACTTTCCTCGTGGCGTTTCAAATATCGGTGATTATGCGTTTTATTACGCAGGCTACAACAAGCGTTCCAAAAATGTAATGGTATTGCATCCAACAGCACCAGCAACGATTGGGCAATATGCTTTCCAATACGGCAATATAGCTAAGGTCAAAGGCACCTATCAATCAATCGGCAACTACGCTTTTCAAAATTGCAATGTTAATGAAACGGACATTACAGTCAATGGCTTGATTGGCAATTACGCCTTTCAAGCTTGCCCAATAACAAAAGCAAAGGTCGATTGCAAGGGGCTTGGCAGTTACGCTTTGAATATATCCAATACAAACTTCAAGAGTTTAACCCTCAAGGTATCTGGTGCAATAAACTCAAATGCTCTTGATAATTGTCAGTACCTTGAAGAGTTTACTTTGGACGAATCATCGGTAATAACAGGCACATTGGGCAACTACGCCTTTCGTGGCTTAGGTGCACGTCGTAGTGGTACAAATACCCTTAAGTTGGATTTTAGCAAAAGTACATTTACTACGATTGGCAGTTATGCATTTTATCCGAGTAGTACGTCATATCCAATGCACAATATGCAAATAATATTGCCTAACAGCGTTGTCACAGTTAATTCTAATGCTTTCCAATACCTCAAGGACAGCATAATCGAATTTACATCAGAGAAGGCTCCAACGATATCGGCAACAAGCACATTCGGAAATCTAACCAATGTATATGTGTTGTGCCCGGCAAATAGTATAAACGACTACCGAACTAAGCCGAATTTCACCACTATTGCAGCGAACATTAGAGGTAAAGCCACGGAACTTGCAACGTTGCCCGAGTTGAATGCGGAAGGCTATGAACTGACTTGGTATCACGACATGGCTTTAACAAATCCAGTAACGGCAGACGATGTTATCAGCGAAACAGAAACCTATTACTGCACCGCAGCTGAAACAAAGGTCGGTTACTTGATCAAATATTCCGAGCTTAACTGCAAAATTCATATCACTGACAAGAACGGAAATGTATATCTTAATGGGTTTGGTGTCCGTTTAGGCACCGAACTAACTCTTAATGTTACAGCAAATGAGGGCACGCCATATCCGTATACATTGACAGTAAATGGCGTTACATTCAATGCAGGTGACACCTACACCGTCGGAGAGGCTGACGTTTCAATAACGGCCATTTATTGGGATAACGTCAATGTACCACTCAATCCGAACTTCGCAGAAAACTCTTGGGAAATGATTAAGTTAGGTTGCCAACTCGGTCTTGCATCGCAGCTTTGGAATATTGGAGACTCGAAGCCCTTTATCTCAAAGAGTGGTAAAAACTACACTTTGCGTATAGCGGATATGACAGCAGGCAGGTACAATCTCGCAGATGGTAGCGGAACAACAAATGGCGTTCTCGAATTTGTGGAGTGTTACAATCTCAATGGAACTACAAGTTGGACAATAAACAGCTCAAGCAAAGAAGGATATTACACAGGTGGTGGCTACGCAATGTCCGATATGGCAAACAAATGGTTGGTGGACATATTTAACGACCTGCCAGATGACATACAGGCAGCAATCAGTGAAATCACACTCAATGAATACAGCTATACTTCCCCCTCTCCTCGTTTGGGGAATCACAAGCTATTCTTACCTGCCGAAACGGAAATGTTCGATGCAAGACACTATTCCGCAGAGGGCTATAAATCAGGATGTCCTAAATATGCGCAGTTTGGGTATTACGCTGAAAACAACACGAATGCCGCAAGAATTAAAAAGAATATTGGCAGTACAAGCGGTCGTTACTATTGGCTTCGCTCGCCGTTTTCAGGTGACGACTCCAGTTTCTGCGTTGTTAACAGTAATGGTAGTTACAGCTACGGCCACGCCGGCTATACCAGCGGCGTGGCTCCCTGCTTTGCAATCTAAAATCAATAATATCGCCCTGCGATAAAGCAGGGCAGAAAGGAGAATAGCGTGTCGCAAGTAAGAATAAGAGAAAGGCACGACAGCAAGATTTTGTTTGTCGATACCGCCCGTGAGTTGGTTATCCACACCATACAATATTGCAGAAAATTCCCTAAATCTGCGATGTTTTTTATCACAAAGGACATTGTGGATACAAGCAGGGCTATTTACAAGAATGTCGCTTGTGCGCAGGCAATATTCCCGAAAACAGCGCAAGATGTCGAGTTGAGAGCAAGGTTCTTGAAGCCTGTTCTCGGCTTGATTGATACGCTCGATTGCTTTCTCGGCATCGCCAAAGAATTGTACGGCAACCTTTCCGACAAGAACGGCAAACCGCAAATATCGGACTATGGTTGGGTGCATTGGGGCGAACTTATGAACAAGGAAAGCAACTATATAAAAAAGGTTTTAACGAGTGATGAAAATATCACTTTTTAGAATAGTGCATACACCGCAACCGCTTCGCTCGCCGTTTTCAGGTGACGACTCCAATTTCTGCGTTGTTAACAGTAATGGTAGTTACAACAACGGCAACGCCAACAATACCAACGGCGTGGCTCCCTGATTTGCATTTTATAGTTCGACAAAGTAGCCACTGGCGAAATCATAACTTTTGCAAAGGGGTGTATGCTTCTTTCAGCCCGTGAGGTCTGACAAACGAGTAGCGTGGTTTGCTCGGTTGAACGCTTCTTGCATTGCGGAAGTGATGGCTCCATCCGTTTAATGACCGATGTAACTGCAACCATACCCATCCCGACACCAGTCGCACACGCTACACATTTTTAATCAATGGACAGCAATAAAAGAAGAGAATTACGATACCAACGGAGAAAGGCAAAGCGAGAACAAAAACTTGCTGAACGAAGGGCAAAGTATGATGACTTTGATAAGGTCTTTACATTCGATAACTTATGGCAGAGTTACAAGCGGTGCAGGCGTGGTGTGGCTTGGAAAACAAGCACACAAAAGGTAATGAACAAGCCAATTACAACGCTTGCAAGTCTTTATATAAAGCTACACAATGGCACTTATAAAAGCCGTGGATTCTACTGCTTCACCATCGTAGAGAGAGGCAAAGAACGAAAGATAAAAAGCGTTCATATTACGGAACGCATCGTGCAAGGTTGCTTGTGTGATTTTTCGATAATACCAATGTTTACAGCTTCGCTCATCTACGACAACGGAGCGTGTATGAGGGGCAAAGGAATAGATTTCGCCAAAGACCGAACCAATCGGCACTTGCAAGAGTTCTATCGTTCAAAGAACAGTAATGATGGATATGTGCTTGTAATGGATTTTCATTCCTACTTTGACCTTATAGTTCACGATGTCGTGCGAGAGATTGTAACAGCTTGTTATACGGATAGCAGAATAATCAAGCTATACATGCATTTCGTTGATATGTTCGGTTCAATAGGTTTAGGGCTTGGCTCGCAAATATCGCAAATAACAGCAATTCGCTATCCTGCGAGTATAGATGCCTATATCAAGCAAGTGCTACACATTCAATGGTACGCTCGGTATATGGATGATAGTTACCTTATACATGAAAGCAAGGACTATTTGAACGCTTGCAAGGTGCAAATTGGGCGACTTTGTGAAGGGCTTGGTATTGAACTGAACAAAAAGAAAACTCAAATCGTCAAGATGCGCAGAGGGTTCAAATTCCTAAAACAGCGGTTTATATTGACGGACACAGGGAAGGTATTGCGAATACCGACTAAAGAAAGCGAAAGACGAATGCGAAGAAAGCTGAAAGTTTTTGCTCGGTGGATAGATTCAGGCAAGATGACAAGCGAACAATGTGCTATGTCCTACCAAACTTGGAAATCGCATCTAATTAAATCGAATGTGCATTATCGACTAAACGAAATGGACAAACGATACAAAACAATGATACAAAGTCTAAATCAAAAAAGAGAGGTATAGAGTATGAGTAATGATTATTTACATTTTGCGGATAAAGAACAAGAGCCAATTAGGGAGCCAGTCGAAGTAATCGGTGAACCCTACGTTGACGGAAGCGGAACTAGACACGACAACCTATTGCACTACAAGGCAAGCAATGGCTGTAAGATTGTCTGTAGCGATGGAAGCGTTTACGAGGACGCAGTGGTATTTAAAGATAGCGGATTGCGATTCTACGAAACCGAAGAACCAATCGAAGAAAATGAGGAAATTGAAAATGGAACCGACAGTCGAAACAATATGTAAACAATGCACTTATCAAGGAATGTGTCAAGAACCATGTGATTATTGGTACGACACTCTCGAAAAACAATATTTGATTCCAAGCGAAAGTCCGCACGAAACCGCATAGTAATAAATGCTATTATAAGATAAAGGAGAATATTATGGAAAACTACTTAAACGAAATTCCAACATTAGTTATGACGGCAATAGCCTCATGTGGCGGTTCAGTTGCAGCTATAATATCACTATTAGTGTGGGTTGTGAAAATAGTTAAAAGCCTCAAGGCCGGAAAAACCGATTATGAGGTAAAAGCTATAGATTACGAGGAAAAATCTCGTATATTGCAAGAAAGAAGCGATAAATTGTCTGAAACCGCTTCAACCTTCGAGAAATTCGGCGAAATTTTGACAGCATACGGAAAGAATTTTGACAAGCTGACGGAGCAGTCAGAAGCCAATAACGAAGCGTTTAAAATGCTTGCAAGTACACTTTTATTGATTGCCGAGAATACACCTGCACTTGTTCAAAACGGCACTGCAAAAGCGGTTAAACGCTTGCTATTTCCTAATAAAACTGAGAATACAGTCGATACTGTAGCTCAAAGCGAGGCTAACGGTGAAACTAACAGTTAAGAAAGTACTAATGCAGATAGGCGGTTTTTTAGTGTCGATTCTACCTATATTGGTTGCAGTGGGCGTTAAGTGGAACGACTATACTTCGACAACATCACGTTCCGTTTCTCTCGGTATCGGTGGCGGTGTTGCATTGATTTTGATATTTCTCAAGGCGATAGGGAAACTTCCACAAAAGATTAAGCCTATATTCCGCTATAGTATTGCATTGATACTTGTTTTCTTATTAGATCCGCTTATTCAAGACTTGAAGCTATTGCTGGGAATGGCGATTGTTGGCGAAGTGCTTGATATGAGTATATTCTCGTGGCAGATAACCAGGTTACAAAAGCGTATCGACGCAGGTATTACAGCGGAAGAGATAAGCAAGCAACAAGAAGCACAAACGAAAGCAATAGTAGATGCGATTAAAAATATCAATGGGAGAGTTTAAAAATGGAGCAAACAAGGTTTGAAAAATTTAAAAACGGAGTTATTAACAGCATCGGATTTCTAATCGTTCTAATAGCTGTCGGTGTTTACCTTGCTCGTTCCTTTGTGCAAATCGGGCAGACGGGGAAAGGGGTTGCTCAAATCATAGCGGACGGAACCTTTGCACTTTTGTTTGGCTGGTCTATCCGTTACCTATTAGGCTATCAAGGAATTCTATCGGGGATGCAAAACAAATCAGTGCTTGAAACTATCGCAAGACATGGCGAAACCGTTGCCAAAATCGAACCTATGTCACCGTACTTGCAGAGCTTCTGCGACAAAATGAACGCCGAATTTCGTATGCGCAAAAGACGTATTATTTTAGGTAAGGTTTTCTTAAAATATGAAGACGTTTTCTGCGATAATCCTCAATGCCTGCAAGATGCGATTGCCAAAAAACTTGAAAGCTACGATGCGGACGTTAAGACGATTGATACAAAAGATATTGTTTCAAAATGGCGCCGTTTCAGGCTGAAATTGACAAAAAAACATGAGTACAACCGCATAATGAAGTACGTGCGAAAGGCAAACAATGTAACATTTGTTGAGCTAAGTCAAAACGTACTTTCAACAGATGGCGGAAATGGGGATAATCCCTATTCCTTCCCTATGCCCCTGAGCAAGCACATGGCAAGAAAAGGTGTGCGTAGTTTTATAACAGCGTTCCTGTTTGCGATAGTTTTCGGGTATTACGGCTATAGCATTGTGCAAAATCCCTCGTGGGAAAACATAATCGGTGGACTTATCCAAATAGGAACATTTATTTGTTCGGGCACAATTCAATTTATGGCTGAATACTTGTACACAACCGACATTTACCGTAAGGGTATTGTCCGCAAAATAGATCTACTCGAACAGTTTTATAGGGAAGCCGAAACCAATGGTGGCAAATTCACCGTACCACAAGAAATAATCATAACAAACAAGGAGATTCAATAACATGGCGAACACAGCACTAAACTCGTGGCAAAATGTAAAAAACTATCTAAATACATACATTGATTCTAATAAGAATTGGGATAATGAGAACGTCCGAGATTATTCCGTACTCCAACAAAAAAAGCTGAGTGCTGACCAATTAGCCGAAGGACAAACTTTGCTATCACAGTATTTAGCCGATGCACAAGCCTATGACAATATGAAGAAAGCGCAAGCAACGGCAGAGAACAACGCAAGGCAAGCAACCGCCGAGCAAGACTATCTTCATACAAGACTTGGAAGCTACCTGCAGGCGTTGCAAGGCAATTCGGGACAAGCAGGCTATCAAGGACTGACAAGCGGTCAATCGGTAGCATTACGCAACAGTCAAGCACAAGCACAACAGCAAATTGGGCAAACCAAGCAAACAGCCTTATCGGAAATGCTTTCAAAATACCAGCAAACCCTATCCGACAATTCCAAAACGGCAATTGACCAAATGACCACCATTGCAGGAGAAAGGGAGAAGAAGACACAGGATAACGACACGAGACTGCAAGGAATGATGGATTCATACTTAAGTAACAGAGAAACCGAAGGCGGAAAGAATTACAAAAAAGACTATGACAAGATGATGGACTACTTGATGACAAACGGAGCTTCCAATAGTCTAATTAATGAAACCGAAATGTTGTACGGTGATAAGGTAATCGCTGACAAGAAAGAACCCGACATCGCAGCAGCCTCTCGTGAAGAATTGAATCAACTCAAGACGGAAAATGAGCAAGCGGCTAACAAAACTACCGAAGAAAAAGAGGCGACAGCCAATGCTATTGCAGAACAGGAAAAAGTAGCGTATGGTTCATCGGTTAAATCAGGAGCGGTTTTTAATGGTTATACTTTTACACTAAAGTTTAATTCAAAAGATGGTTATTTTAAAAACGATGATGTAACAATTACGGCAGGGAATAAACTCTATCAGATTGATAAAGCAAATAATTTAAGCGAAGGGCAAGTGTTCCTGTATAATGGTGTCCCGTACGTAAAAGGAGCTAACTGGTATAGCGTTAAGGTTGTTGATTATGCAGGAAACGGTGCTTACGAAAAACTAAAAAAATATTTGCAAGGAACTTATTACGATTTTAAGGAGTAATTTATGGCATACACATATACACCGACTCAACAAATAGAAGTGGCTCGAAATCGTATATCGACAAATGATGCTGTTGCGGAAACGGCGTTATCTTCTATGCTGGCAATGGCTCAAGGAGAGCAATCAACACCACAAGCTGTAGCTAATCCTGCAGTAGAAACGGAAACCGAAACACCCGAAAAGGCAAACTTCTTTCAACGAATGATTGAAACTTCGCTTGATTGGTTCAAGAGCGTTACTGTAGGACTCGGCAAAGCGTTTGAGGGCGTTGTCGATTTTGGAGCTGGTGCTGTCGGTACTGTCGCAGGATGGTTTGGAAACGATGATCTTAAAAACTCGGCAAGCGATTTTGTAGAAACGGACTATGTAGGTGGATGGATGCACGAGCTTGAAAACAATGTGGAGTTTTTTAAGTTTTCTAATTCCTTCATAAATGATATGTCCGAGAAGGGGCAGCGTATCGTGCGTGGCGTAGGCGAGGGCGTAGGTCAAATGTTGCCATTGATAGCTATTACTGCTTTGACTGGTGGTGTTGCAGCTCCAGCTGCAGGCGGTGCAGCAACAGCATCGGCGACAGCGGCTGGAGCAACTGCAGCACAAGCGGCGGCAGCTGGGGCAAAAGCTGCAAAGACTATATCCACAATAGGTAAGGTTGTCAATATGGGATTGCTTGGAGCAAGTGCAGCAGGTACAGGTACCGAGCAAGCGTTGAACTATGAAATTGTAGATGAAGATGGAAGCACAAGACGACCAACCCTCGATAGAGCCTTTTTATATGGACTTGCAAGCGGTGCTGTTGAAATGGCAACGGAAACTTTGGTTGGTGGTGCCTATAGTAAAGTATTTGGCGGTGGCGTGGCAGATAAGCTCATAAACAAGCTCGCTAAAAGTACAGGTTTTAGCAAGGCTGTTTCTTTTGCATTGAATGCTTTAGGCGAAGGTGCAGAGGAAGTTGTCAGTGAAGCTGTTAGCAACACACTTCAAACAATTTATAATTCAGAAGAAGGCTTTCATTGGGAAGACCCGAAGGTGCAAGATATGTTTGAGGCCGGTGTTATCGGCACATTAACATCTGCGGTTATGTCGGGCGGTGATGCGGCTGTCCGTAAAATGTCAAACACAATGAGCGTGCAAGACCACGTTGCTGAAGCTCGGGACATTGAAAGGAAGCTCGAAAATCTATCCGCACAAGAATCCCTTGACCAAGAAACGGCAAGTAAATTACAAGCGTCATATCAAAAGAATATTGATGCAATCGTTAAGCGCTATGGTAGAGCGAACGACAAGACCAAAGCAAAGATCTTCAAATCAACCCCGGGCATTGGGGCATACATCAACGAGGATGGCTCACGCCGTACCGTTGAGCTTGACGAGGGTGCACAGGCAATTACAAGCGAAGAATCCTCGTCCCCTGCGTTATCGCAAGCACTTCTATCAAGAATAAACGAGGTTGCGAACATGCTACACGCTCACGGAACGACTATTGCAAAGGATATGACGAGCGATGACATTGCGAACACACGCAAACTCCGTACGGCTCTTAAGAAAGCAGGAACCGATACAGGTGCATCAATTAAGGTAGTTGTTGCCGATAATCTTGCCGGTGCAAATGCGTTCATTGACGGCGATGTCATGTATATTTCAAAGAAACGTGTAGGCGATGTTTCAAGCGTTGCCGACGATTTTGCACATGAATCAATGCACTTTGCAGAGGGAACGGAAGAGCACTCAAAACTTACCGAACTATTCCAAAAAACGATAATGAGCGATGACAATAAGTCAGTATCGCTGTGGGATGCAGCAATCCACGAAGTCTATAAAAACACAACAGCTAATGGAAGGGTTGACGGCTATAAGATATCGCAAGAAACAGTCGATGCGTTCCGAAAAGGTTCACTTGAAGGATTAAACGCACAGCAACAAAAGGAGTGGAAATTGCTCTATTCTGAAGTTTCTGCAAAAGCAAGTGAACTTGTATTTGGTGAGTCAAAATATCTCAACGAGCTTGTCGAGAGCGACCGCAGCCTTACTAAGGCTTGGCTTAAGAAAATCAAGCGTACCATTGACATCGTCAAAGCAACATTCTCGGGCGATAAGGAGTCTGCTTCCGCTTTGAAGTGGCTACAAAAAGCCGAACATTCCTTCGAATCGGCTCTTGCTGCATCTGGTGAAAAGTATCTACGTGGCAAAATGGGTGCAAGGAAGGATGACGATGACATTGACAAAAATGGTGAAACGGAGTATAATAAAAAGAAAAATAACCTTATCAACAGCACTTTTCCGACCTACAAGGAAGGACAAGTAACGCAAGCCAATGAGTTAGCGACTCGTTGGGCGCATAGGGCGGATATTGAGGCTGGAGACCAAACCGCTATTCCGTTCAACGATAATTGGTATTTAATAAAAAAATACGATGATTCTGATTGGGGTTATCTAATTGATGCCAAATTAACAGAGCAGGAATATTTAACATATAAGGAGGAGTGGGAAAATGGCAATGGACGAGAACAATCCATACAGGAAGGAATTAGTCGCTTTACTTCACTCGATAGACAAGGAGATTCCTCTATCCGAGGGAAATCGAATAATGATTCTTCACGTTCTCAACAGCGTGAAAAAAATCAAGAAGTTCGTGGAGTGGGTCAAGAGCAATCTCAAAGATGGGAAACTCGAAGCAACGGAAGTGGAGATAGCGAGAGCGGCAGTACAAGCAAGCAAGGAGTAAATAACATCAGCGATACCCACTACTCGCTTTTCGATACCGATTCGCAAGGGAACAAGCTATCCGAAGTACAACAAAAGTTTTTCAAAGATAGCAAGGTTAGGGATAAGGACGGCAATTTGCTTGTGGTTTATCATGGGACAAAATCCGAATTTACTGTTTTTGACAGGGCTAAAGGTGGAGCATCAAATAGTATAGCAGATGTGGGTTTTTGGTTTATTGCCGATGAACAAGGAGCGTTAAATTGGGCGAATAGTTCATGGTGGGGCGATTCTGAAAAAGGAAAGGTCATTCCTGTTTATCTCAAAATAAACAACCCTAAAATATACGAATCAACAAATAACAATACTGATTCTTTAATAGAGAGAAAAAGACAGTTGCACAGAGAACGTGCTAAAATCGCAAATAAATATCTATATGATATTGATGGAGTTAATGGTATAAAAGGTGTTTCCGAGTGGGATGCATTTTATTGTCTTGTTAAGAAGCCACAAAGTGCGGACTATTTTCTTGATAAAATCAGCGAAGAGAAGAGGAAGAAAGTTTTATCAGCTGTAGACGAGTATAAAAAGATTGAGTCACAGGAAGAAGCTATAGGAAAACAAATTTCCGAACTTCACTATACATCTGACGGCTATCAAAAATTTAGGGCGGATTTGTATAAAATTGCAGGTCAAACAAGCGAAGAGGCGAATATTGCTGGTGCAGGATACGCACTGAAAAATGCAGCAGAAACAAAAGCAAAGTTTGTAGAATCTCTCAAAAAACAAGGTTATGACGGCATTGTTATTCATACCGACTATGATTCAAATGTTTTCGGCGAAAACAATACGCAGTACGTGGTTTTTGATTCCAACCAAATCAAGCTTACCTCGAACAAGAACCCAACCGCAAACGAAGACATCCGCTACAACCTGGGCGACACCAACATTGGAAAGAAACCCACCTTCACAGGACAGCAAGCAAAAACTATTGCCAACAACTCCGCAAAAAAGGTCTACTCACGGCAAGATGCAGAGGAAGTCATCACTGCAATTGTCTCTGAGCAATTTTTAATGGAAGACGAGGGCAAATATGGCGAGTTGAGGGGCAAGGGCAAAGAAGCCGTTGTTGACTACCTATTCCGCAAGTTTAACTCTCAGGATAACAAGGGCAAAGGCGCTGTAGCCTTGGAAATTGCCGACTACTTAATCGATACCGTTACTATGGTAGACATGGATGTAGATTTTTATGACAAGTCGGAAGACCTGAATACGATTAATGTTTTGAAGCAATATATGCACAAAATGGATTTGAGGGGAATCCGAGATGAAATAAAATATAGATATGACCACAATAACGGCGTCTATTTGCTATGGAGTGCTAAGAAAGGCGAAGGGATGACTCCAGATGTTGTTGCGCAAGAACTCGAACATTATGGAATATATTTAAAAGGCAACACTGAATCTGAATTATTTTTCGAGATGATTGATAGGTACAAAGGGGCGAAGGATAATATAAAGGAAAGCTTAAAAAAGCAAAAACTCAAGGACTTCGGTAACGCACAAGACATCAAAGATTTACGCCAAGAAATAGCTCGTGAGGTGTTGCTTGCCTATGACGAGAAGGGTGTAAAATCAAAGTACGCAACGGAAGTGTTAGATAAGATTGAAGATTTGAAGGCGGAGATTAGAAAGATAAAGAAAGAAGCCTACGAATATAATAGCAAAGTCAATGCAATTCTTGACATTGCCGAACGCCTAAAACCGAATAGCGACAAACATAGAGTTAATGGATCCATTCTTGAAGACGCTACATTTAACGCTGTAATGAAGAATCTTAGCAAGATTAAATATCGTAGCGACATCCGCAAACATACTGCAAGAAAGGTGCTTGCAAGTCTCACATTGTGGTACAACACAACCAATCCTTTATTAAACGGAAATGTTGAAGACGTTGATACTGTATTAAAAAAAGAAGGCTCTTGTGGTTACTTGAATAGCGATATTCTTACAATACTTGACGACTTCGTTAAGAACCAAGACGATCGAAAGCCGTTGTCACTCGATGAGGTTAAGGATGCGTTGCTCGTTATGAGACACATTGACCACCTTGTTAAAAACTATGACCATGTATTAATAGGGGAGAGAAGCGTCCGCTTAAAAGAAGCAGCGAAACAGACGCACCAAAAAGCCAGCCGTTATGTTGAGATGCACAAAAAAGGAAAAGTATCGGAATTGTTGCGTAAATATGGCTATAATATTATTGAACCACGTACTGTACTTGGCGATTGGTTTGGATATGAGGATAACCCATTAATGCAGGCTTATGATGCTATAACCGCAGGCGAAACAAAGTCTGGTCTTGTAACTCTTGAGCTTATAACTCCAATCGATGAGTTTATTAAGGATCATAGAAAGTACAAAACTCGTCTTGCAAAAGATAAAATTACAGTTTGCGGACACGAAATTACAGTTGGGGCTGCAATCTCGTTGTATATGTTAGCTAACCAGCAAGCTTCTATCGAAGGGCTCAAAAAAAGCGGATGGGGTTATTATGATAATAACGGCTATTGGGTTAATTGCGGAGTAATGACGGATGGTGACATAAAATCGCTTGAAGAAGAGCTTTCACAAGCCGACAAGGATTTTATAAAGGTAATTCGCAAGGTGCTTGATAAGAGCGGTGAGTATATGAGCGAAACCGACATATTACTTAAGGGATTTACAACCATAGTCACAGAGAATAGCGATTATTTCCCAATTCGACGTTATCAAGGTGATTTTGCAAGGAATGTAGACCAATCCTTCCAAGAATATATGATGAATGCCTCAGTCGCTAATCTCGGTGTGACAAAAGCAAGAATTAAGAACCAGCGTAGAATCGCAGTATCTGACGTTATGTCAATACTCGAGAACCATGCTAAACAAGTCGGTTTATATACTGGTTTAGCTGTGCCAATTAAGGAATTTCAACGTATTTATAATGCGAATATAGCCAACACTGGAAGCGTTCCAATTTCAGTTAGAAATATCCTTAACGAAAAAATTTGGAAAGATTCAGGCAAATATATCACGAACCTGCTTGCGGACATACAAGGAATGAACGGAAGAAAATCGGGCATTGATAGGCTTGTCGAAAAAGTACGTGGAAGCTATGCAAAGTTTCAACTCGGCGCTAATATCAAAGTAATATTTTCGCAGGCAGCCTCTTATCCTACTGCATTTACCGACTTATCTTTGGAAGCATTGAGTAAAGCCTTTACAAAATTACCGAAAGGTGATAATATGGATAAGTATTGTGCGTGGGCTCGCGTGCGTAACTATAGCCATTCGGTTGTTCTTGCTGAATCAGTTACGGATAAAATCGGAGCTGTCGGCGATGCATTCACAAAGCCTATTCAATGGATGGATAGAGCTACAATAAAACTCTTGTGGAACGCTTGCCAATTTGAAATAGAACACCGTCATAAAGGCGATGCATCGTTTAAGTACGGAACCGAGCAAAACAAAATCGAGGCAGGGAAACTCCTTGAGTCGGTTGGACGTAGGACACAGCCTAACTACACCGCAACCGAACGCTCAGCGTTACAAAGAAGCCAAAGTCAGATCGCAAAAACATTCTCTATGTTCTCCAGTGTGCCCTTAAAGCAAATATCCCGTTTATATGAAGCTTTTGGAAAAGAACGTGTATTGAGATATAGAAAGAATAAATTGGGCGAAAAGATTTCCGATGCTGAATTGAAGTCAGCTCATTTGTACACAGCTAAAGCAATAACCGCAGTTACAGTTGCGAACCTTGTTTATGTTGCGATGGGCGAAGCTATAAAATACTTACTAAACAAAGACCGTAAAGACGAGGAAGGCAACGATATTGGCTTGATTGAGGACTTCTTTAGGGATTTTATGTCAACAACGGTTGGTATGCTCCCATTTGTAAAGGATATATACAATGCTCTAATAAATGGATTTGATAACGAAGATTTTGTCTCATCTGGGTTTAATTCCTTTATAGATGCTACAAAAGAGGTCTACGATGGTGCGGTACTTATTGCCAGTGGCGAACCAATCGAAGATAAGGATATTGCCGCTCCGATTCGCTCCTTTGCTTACGCACTCGGACAATTGACAGGAATACCAACACGGAACGCTTACAATCTCGTCTATGGACTAATCAAGCGTTTTGACCCGGCGAAAGCCTACGAAATGAATTCCATATTTTATAGCAACGCTTTATATACAAGGGATTTGAAATCAGCTGTTGAAAAAGGCGATGACAATAAGGCAACTACGATTATTGGGCTTATGCTCAAAGATGACGGAATGACGTCCACTTCACCGATAGTCAACGAGAAATTGCGTACTTTGTATGAGGCAGGATTCTCGGTGCTCCCACGCACAGTGAAAGATACTATCGCTTATGATGGCGAAGTTATCGAGCTGTCACGTTCCAGCCAAAAAGCATTCAAGGAAATTTACGGAGCAGCGAACAACGAGGTTGAATCGCTTGTCAAGTCGAAGGCATTTACAGGTTTGTCGGACGAAGTGCAGGCGAAGGCTATCAAGTGGATATACGACTATTACTACGAAAAAGCCGTAACCGAAACTATAGGAGCAGAAGCCAATAGCAAGCGTCAGCTTTTTGGCGAAACAATGGCGCCCTCAAAGTTTGCAATGGCGTTCGCAGCTTGTTCTGCCGTCGAAAGCAAGGTTGACCGTAAAGGCAATACAATTGCAGGATCCAAGAGAGCTGCGATAACAAAATTGCTCAATAAGCTATCCTTGACGAAGGCAGAGAAAGCAATCATCCTTGCTTATCTCGGCTATTCAGTCGAGGACTATGAAACACTTATCAAGTCATTCATATCCCGAATTGGCTTAACAAGAACGCAACAAAAAGCATTTTTGAAGTATGCTAATTTGTAAAGTTTGTGGTATATTTGTGGTATGAATTTTCAAAACACAATATATAGTGTAAAAAAAGGTCTCATAACCACTATATATTGTGATTATGAGACTATGGCAGGGGAGACGCGAGTCGAACACGCAACAGACGGTTTTGGAGACCGTTGCTCTACCATTGAACTACTCCCCTACGACAATAAGGATTATATACTAAAAATCGGTTTTAGTCAACACATTTTTTTATAAATAACGGAGATAAACGGTAAAATTATGAAAAAAGTTTCAATTTATACAGACGGAGCGTGTAGCGGAAACCCCGGCAAAGGCGGTTGGTGTGCAATCTTGAGTTTCAACGGCATAGAAAAAACTATTAGCGGCGGCGAACCAATGACAACTAATAATCGTATGGAAATGATTGCCGTAATAAGTGGATTGGAGGCTTTGAAAGAGCCTTGCGAAGTTGATTTATATTCGGATTCTGCCTATACCGTCAATGCCATAGTTGAAGGTTGGGTTTACTCGTGGCGACAAAAGGGCTGGCGAAAAGCCGATAAAGGAGAAGTCAAGAACGTCGACCTTTGGGAAAAACTCCTTTCACTACTTGCCGTTCATAACGTTAATTTTATCAAAGTTAAAGGACACGCCGATAACGAAATGAATAATCGTTGCGACAAAATTGCCCGAGCAGAATCTTTGAAGCAATAATTATGTTTTCCGTCATTCCGAATTATGTCATCCTTCGCCATAATGTCATTCCGAGCGTAGTCGAGGAATCTCATCCTTATTCGTCATCCTGAGCCATACTAATCGTCATTCCGACCGAAGTGGAGGAATCTAATACAAATTGTCATCCCGAGCAATGTCGAGGGACCTCACTACAAGCACCGACTCTTTGCAAAGCATACGGATAGACATTCATGCCATATTGTCATCCTGAGCGGAGTGCAACGTAGTCGTGAGGATCTCATCCTTGTTTGATTGTAGATGTCTCCACTGCGGTCGACATGACGTTTGGAAGTAGATGTCTCCACTGCGGTCGACATGACGTTTGGATGAGATGTCTCCACTTCGGTCGACATGACATTTGGATGTAGATGTCTCCACTGCGGTCGACATGACATTTGGATGAGATGTCTCCACTGCGGTCGACATGACATTTGGATGAGATGTCTCCACTGCGGTCGACATGACATTTGGATGTAGATGTCTCCACTGCGGTCGACATGACGTTATATGGATACCGTCATCCCGAGCAACGTCGAGGGGCCTACCATTGTTCGTCAATCTCAACCCTAATCGAAAAATCTCCACACAACCAAAAACCAACGGAAAAACATACAAGCGGTAATATGAACCATTATACAACGGCAAAAAAACACTTTGAGCTTACTACATTATTCTACACATAAAGGTCATTGAAAGGTAATAAAAATGGAAAAAAGATTAACAGGACTAGTATTAAAAGCGGTTGA
>CALYRM010000010.1 GCA_945482995.1 uncultured Clostridia bacterium
TGTGCTTGTATAGAGATGTCTCCACTGCGGTCGACATGACAATTCGGATGAGATTTCTCGACTGTGCTTGAGAATGACGAACATACAAATCACGCAGTCCACAACCCGCCTAAAAGGCGGATTTCATCTATCCACTTTTTGACAGCAAACGCTATCAAACCTTGCTCGGAATGACATTATGGGCAATATAACGCTTGTGTGTTTAATTCTTTGGATTGGTTGAAGTTAGTACTTTTTTGATAAAACCCTTTTCAAGCATTTCTTCTTCGCTCATATAGGGCGGTATATAGTTTTCGCTTTCTCTTTCTTCATAAACTAAGCCTACTTTTTCACAAGCAAGCTTTAAAAGATTTTTTGCCTGTTTAAACGTACGCTGTCCTTGTATTTTTAAACCGACTTCGATTCCCTCATATTTTTTGTCGTCGGTTACTTGGCAATTAGTACCCTCGGGAACTTCATCGGGGGTTAGCGCAACATATTGCCACAATGATTTGCCTCTAATTACAAATCTTGCAAGTAGTATCCTTGTTTTGTAAATTGAATCGTATTGCCAACTTGTGCGGCATCTTGTGCCTACGTAACTTAATACATAGTTTTTTAATTCGGAATAATAGTTTTGAGTTTCTTCACTCACAAGCAACAGTTTTGATAGAAAACTTCTTATAGTAGTTTCAGGAACGGTAACGTTCATATTACGGCTTTGCACGTATTCTTGTTGTGGAGTTAAATCCATATTTCTCTCGCAAACCGCTGATGATAGATTAACGTCGTTTGGAGTACCTGCTACTGCATTTTGTACATTCTCAGTATCATTATTCCCACTTACTACTTTTGTATCAAATGACGGAGTATCGGTATTTTCGGTTTCGCATTGAGAATAATTTTCAACTTCCTTTTGAGAATTATCAACCGACGTGACGTTAGACGCTTCTACGGCGATTTCATCTTCGCTAGCCACCCTATCGATAACGATGTTTTCTTCCTTTGTTTCAGCTACGCCTTGTTGATTAGCGTCAACACTCGCATTTATTTCGGAAACAACGCTATCTTTTGTCGCAACTTCATTATTTGATTTTTTGTTTTTTTTAGAAAACAAAGCCTTGAGATTTGCTAAAAACCTGCTAAAGCCCTTTGTTGTATTATTTTCTTTCATTTAGGATTCCTCTTTGTTGTATTTAACCGATAAATTTTTGTTTTAAATCATATATGTATACTTAAAACGTTATTATTTTATTATGATAACATTAAAAAATTTAAAATACAAACTATTTTTAACATATTTTTAACAATTTTTGCAAAAATAGAAAATTTTAATGAAAAATGATAACATATATTAGTTAAACGAAAGCACAAGGCTAATGCCTTGTGCAATGTGAAATTGGTATTCGAGCTTTTTGTAGGCTCCGCCAAAAGTCTGTGCTAGTATAGAGATGTCTCCACTGCGGTCGACATGACAATATGGACACGCAGTTATTGAGCTTGCGTTAAATAATCTTTTATGCTGTGTTCAATATCCGATAAAAAGAAATTTATTATTTCCGAGTCCTTATCGTTGCATCTAACAGCCACGGTAAGCGTCAAATTACCCTTGCAAGAGGTCATTGCTAATTGCATATAGGGCTTATATTTAGTTGCGCCGGTCACAAAAGCGTCAAGTAGCTCGGTATCAACCAAGGTGTATAACTCTTCTTTAATTTCACCTACGTTACTCATACCCATAAGTGGGTTAGTGTAGCCTATTTTGATTGCAATTTCACTTATGAAGTGCGGAAATATGGTATATGCAAGATTCAAGAGCGGCAAGCCATATAAACCTAGGTACTTGTCCTTTTTATTCTTTGCTGTCGATAGTTTTACCTTTTCAAGTGTTTCTAATAAGCTTTCCGACTTATTAGGAACATCCACCAACATAAAACCTGTATGATTACAATATCCTCCATTTTCGCCGTTATCGGGTATATGTCTTCTCAAGTCAACCATACAGGGAATGGTTATCTTTGAACTTGGATCTATACCTAAATTATATAATGAATGTATATACAACCCTAAGAACAAATCGTTTAGCGTTGCAGCGTTTTCTTTTCCCTTTGCCTTTAACTGACTAACCAATTCTTTGGGTAACCTGAGATAGTGAATTTTGTTTTTATCCTCTTTTGAAGATTTTGTCAAAGGAAATCTATTTTTATTTTCAACGGAACTGATATTTTTGTATAATTTTTTTGTAACATTCTTGTCTTCGTCGTTAAATTTGTCGTAAACCTGTCTAAAATCACGCCTACCTGTACGATAAAGTATGGGTACGTCCCCGCTTTTCTTTGCATTGTAGTTAGCGAACAACGTTGCTATTATTTTCTTTCCGTCGCCACCGTCAAAGCACATATGATTGAATAAAACGCAAATCGCAGTTTGGCTATTAGAATTAACAACCAAAATTTTCATTTGCACGTTTGAATTTGCCTTTATTGTTTGCGTTAAAAATCTATCAACTTCATTTTGAATATCCTCGCTCTCTATATAGAAAACTGCATCATCTATATCGTATTTTCTTACAACCCAATACGGCTTTATAAAATTATTGATATATGCTGAATGAAGAATGGGAACTTGTTCAAACATTTCGCCCACCGCTTCTTTGAAAACATTAAAATCAACGTTGCCTTTATAATAAAATGCCATATGTATCATTCTATCGTAATAATTTCTAAACAAATATTGCATTTTATCCCACATTTCGGCTTTTATATATTTTTGCATCTTGAACTTTCCTATCTAGTTTGGTATAATTATTATATCAAAGAAAAAGAAAAAAGACAATGCATTTTAGAGTAGAAATACGTCCTTGTTAGTCATTTCGAGCGTAGTCAAAGGATGAGATTCTTCGACTTCGTTACACAACGCTTGAGAATGACAGTTACTCTATAGGTGAAATGATGAATTCGAATCCGTTACACAACGCTTGAGAATGACAGTTACGCTATGGGTGAAATTATGAATCGGAATATAAATGTTAGATAAAATTTTGCAAAAGGAGACGTGCTATGAATAAACAAATTGAAATTACAGAAAGAACAAATCTTCTTGATGACTCAGGCAACGTGAACGCTGTCGGTTGGTGTAGGCACTGCTTAGTTAATTACAACAAGGAAAAAATCCCGGAAAAGTTGAGGATTCGCAAAAAGGAATGGGATTTTTATCAAATTTCCAACGGTACATATATGGTGCAAATTAATTTTGCGAATATTTCCATTGGGGCAGCCGCAACCTTTACTATGCTAAATCTCACCAACGGCGAAAAATATGACGCATTCTATATTATTCCGTTTACAAAAAATAGATATGAGTTGACGTCTAAAAATGCAGAAGATCCCTCGATTTTTGAGTTTAAAAAGGGAAATACAAGATTATATTTTGAAATCAAAAAGGATTGCCGTATTCTTGAATTCCAAGGAAAATCTAAAGGGAAATATATTGACGCACACTTTGAATGTGAGCATTTAGAAAACAACGAATCAATTACAATAGTTACTCCTTTTGATATGGCGAAAAATAGATTTTTCTTGACTACAAAATATAACTGTATGCCAACCTCGGGATTTGTCAAACTCGACAATGAGTTCATTTCCTTTGATAAAAAGAATACATATACAGTTTTGGATTGGGGTCGTGGAGTATGGCCGCATAAAAACTATTGGTACTGGGGCAACGGAGCAACGGTTATTGACGGCAAAATATTTGGTTTTGAAATCACTTGGGGTATAGGCAATACCGAATCTGCAACCGAAACCTGCATATTCTATGACGGCGTTGCACACAAGGTTGGAAGAGTATATCTTGAAAAAGAGCCTAAGGTATCCGGATATATGAACGATTGGATTTTCCGCTCGGACGACAACAGATTTAACCTTACAATGAAGCCCTTTTACGATCATTCGAGCGGGGCGTTGGTTTTGGATTTAATTGGAATGAAAACGCATCAAGTTCACGGTTTATTCTCCGGCACCGTAACCTTAGACGATGGCAGAGTACTAACGATCAAGGATATGTACGCATTCTGTGAATACGTTGAAAACCTATGGTAATTAGTAGGATAGCGTTGACCATTCTACAATGAAATTTGTCATAAATGGCAAGTAAAATCTATTTTGGATGAAATTCTCCTTTCAGTCGAGTTATGGATTTTTTTTGATTTTATCGTATAGTGCATTGCAAACTTGTTACCTATCAACCCAATCATCCACAATTAGCTTAGCTATTCATTCTAATATTGAATAGATTCTTCGACGTTGCTCAGAATGACATTATAGATTTGATTCTTCGACTACGCTTCCAGAATGTCGTTATGGATTGCACATTGTACATTGCATATTGAGCATAAAAAAATAACCATTCCTTTAACGGATGGTTATTTATTTTATGCGTCTCGTCATATCCATTGTGGATATAAGGTTAATATCGTCGTAAATGTTTTCATAGACAACTTCACCAACTTTTAGTGGCGTAGTTACGATAATCGTATCTATGATTTTCATTATGTCGTTTAGTTTATCCTTGGGTACGCATTTGTCGGTTTTGACAGGGAGTACGGGGAGTGCAGAAAAAGAGGTTTTTACAGTTGTCGTCAACATTATTGTTGGGTTCTCAAACTCGCTTATAGCAAAGCGCTCACCCCTTGAACACATTGCGCCGACAGTATTTTTATTTTCGTTTACTTCTATTTCACAGCCATTCAGGCACATCGTACAAATAATATTCATATTAATTCTCTCCTACCGTAAATACCACTTCTTTATCTTCGACTGTCGCAAAGTCCACCATTACTCTTAGCAACCCCGAGGACGGAACGTTTTTATATTGCTTGCAAGTTATCAATTTACCATTATTATGAACTTTTAGCGTCATATCCTTCATTTGTTTTGTGGTTTTGAAATAGCAAATTACTCGGTCATGCGTACGAGTTAAATCTATTTTTTGGGGTATTACATATAGGATATTGTCGCCTGCAATGTTTTCAACTTCGTTTGTTGGGTGATACTTGTATAGCGCAGCATTTTTACCTGCTGTTTCGCCTGTCTCGGAGACATAGTCCGCAAAATCGTTATTATGCAAGGCGTTTCCGCACACAAATAAGCCGTCAACGCTTGTCATCATGGTTTGGTCAACCGCAGCGCTCAGTGTCTTTTCGTCAAGAGTCAACCCAAAATTCTCGATAAGCCCGATTTCGGGTATTAAGCCAACCGACAAAATCACAGCGTCACACTCTACAATCGTTTTGCTTGCTTCGTCTATTTCACCATTTACAACCTTTGCAATCTCTACCGATTCAACTCTGCCACGTCCAATTACCCTAGTTATGGTATGGTTTAGCATTAGCGGAATGTCATAATCATCCAAGCATTTTTTAACGTTTCGAGTAAGTCCTACTGGAGTTGATTCTTTTTCTAACACACACAACACCTTTGAGCCTTCTATCGTCAATCGTCTTGCCATAATCAAGCCAATATCGCCGCTGCCCAAAACTACGCATTTCTTTGTTGGCATTTTACCCAAAACATTTACGTAATACTGGGTTTCGCCCGCTGTAAATATTCCCGACGGTCGATCGCCCTGCAAAAAAAATTGCTTTGCAGTACGCTCTCTTGCTCCCGTAGATAAAATAACCGCATTTGCTCTAATAGTGTTTACACCCTTTGAATCAATGTATTTTATCACAAAACTTGTGGATTTTTCTATACTCGTCACAAACGCTTTCGTGCGAATTTCAACGCCTAAACGCTCGGAATCTTCTATAAGCTTTTCAAGATATTCGGGACCGGTTAGGTTTTCCCTAAACTTAATCAAACCAAAACCTTCGTGTATACACTGTTTGAGTATACCGCCTACATAGTTATCCTTTTCAAGAATAAGCACGCTTTTGCCAAGTCGTCTGACTTCTATGGACGCAGACAAACCGCAAACTCCACCACCGATTATAACTACATCAAATTGTTCCACTTGTTATCTCCTTTTGTGCTTCCGTACACTATCGGGCTGTTTTCGCTCGATTTATTGATGTGTTCAATCGGTATGCCTGTTGTTTTTGATATTATATCAGCAACGATTGGCGCACAGTGTCCGCCTTGACAACGCCCCATACCTGAGCGCACTCTTCTATTTACGGCGTCAACGGTCGTCGCAGGTATTACCCCTGTCACAGCCTCGATTATCTCGCCTTTGCTGACCTCTTCGCAGCCACATACAATGGTACCATAATCGGGATTGTTCTTTATGAACTTCGTGCGTTCTTCGTCGCTCATTTGTTTAATCTTAGTAATTCCCTTGCGGTATGGGTTAAAGTTAAAGTTTTCTTTTGCACCGCCAAGCATTTCAATGCTCCACTCGCAAACTTCCTCTGCAATTGCAGGGGACGCCGTCAAACCGGGCTGTTGCGTTGCACCAATTTCAATAATGTTTTTGGTGAAAAGACCTCTACGAACAACAAAATCTTCTTCGTAGCTGCTCGCTCTTATTCCCGAAAAATAAGTGATGACGTCTTTTTTCTTGATACTCTCGGAAAGCGTTTTTTGAGCGTCAAACAATTCGTCAACCGTTTTCATATCAGTGCTATAATCTTCTCTATAAGGAGTTTCTTCATTGGATTGTCCAATCAAGGTATTTCCGTATATCGTATGGAAAACGCCACCGCCACGCGAATGAACCAAACTATTATTGTCCTTTTTCAAATAGTCGGACTTGTTCATTGAGGTTGTAACAACCTTATTATTTTTCTTGTCAAGAATAAGTATAGTTCCCTTTCTTGGGTGAATTGTAAAAGTTCTATCCCCTGCCATTTCGGCGATTTTATCACTAAACACACCCGCAGCGTTGATCACTAATTTTGGATAAACCATTCCCCTATTTGTTTCTACGCTTTCGATGTGAGCGTCCTTTATAAGCATACCTTCAACTATGGTATTTAACGACAATTCAACGCCGTTATCGACGGCATTTTCAGCAAGCGCTAGGGTGTATTGATAGGGACAAATTTCGCCGCCCGTTTTTAAATAAAATGCACCTCTATTCCATTTTGGCGCAGTGGGCAACATTTTTAGCAGTTTTCTACGGCTCAAATATTCGGCTTCTGAATCTAAGGCTTTGGCTTGCACCTTTAGTTTTGGTATTAAGAAACGCTCCCTTGAACTTGAAAATATTATTAGCCTGCCGGTATGTTTGTAGTCAATGGAAAGTTCCTCGGCAATTCTATCAAACATATCTCTACCTTTTAGGCTGTAGCGATATTTCAATTGATTGGGTTTCAAATCAAGGTTTACCCTGATGTCGCCGTCGTTTCTTGCAGATTGCCCCAATCCGACGTCGTTTTCTTTGTCAACCATAAGAACGGAGACGTCATATCTTGACAATTCTCTTGCTACTGCACAGCCTATTGCGCCTGTGCCTATTATCATTACGTCAAAATGCTTGCCGTCAAGGTGAAAATCTCTAAGGCGTGGTTTGTGGTGTTGTTCAACAAAACCTTTAAGCTGAATATCGTTGATTACGCCTTTGGATTTATCGGTAACTGCCATTTTGCCTATCTTGACGATTTCGTCCCACGTGTCGACCTCGCCCGACATACGCACACAGCCACAATACTCCTCGACCGTCAGTTCGGGATATAGTTTTTTTATTCTTTTTATTACCGATTGAATTGATTTTCCCATTTATTATAAACTCCATTAGGCGGAATTTTCACCTATAATACTAATTTAATTATAATACGCTTTTTGCGTTAAGTCAATTATTGAATAGAACAGCATTTGGTACTATAATATGTTTTTTTGCGTTTTCACTTGATTTATAATAGTAAAACTATTTATAATATATTATAGTTTGAGTGAATAATACTTAAACATAATGTGCAATGTACAATTTTGGATATTTTGATTGTGTGGTACGAAAATTACATAATACGTATTTAGTGCTTGTATAAATATTTTTCAAAAAAAAAACGATATAAGGATAAAGTCAATATGAATGCAATCGAGGTCAACGTAAAGAATGGATATAAGGTTATTGTTGATAATGGTATTTTCGACAAAATTCCCGAATATGCCCTAACGCTTGCGGACTATACAACCGTAACAATTGTTTCGGATAGCAATGTCGCGCCACTTTATATTGAAAGATTAAAAAAGGGCTTTTTAAGAGCAAATAAAAGAGTTTTAACATATGTAATTGAGGCAGGAGAACAAAGCAAAAACCTGTCCAATTATGCAGCCATCCTATCGTTTTTGGCAAACAACGACTTTAAACGTAAAGATTTATTGGTAGCCCTAGGCGGTGGTGTAGTCGGCGATCTTACGGGATTTGTGGCAAGCACATATCATAGAGGCGTTGACTTTATTCAAGTTCCAACTACCCTACTAGCCGGAATCGACAGTTCAGTTGGGGGCAAAACCGCCGTAGACATTAAAGAAGGTAAAAATTTAGTTGGCGCATTTTATCAGCCTAAAGGGGTATTTTTCGACATAGAAACGTTAAACACCTTGCCCGAAAAAGAAATGATAAACGGTTTCGGCGAACTTGTGAAATATGGTATTTTAATGGGCGGTACACTTTGGAAAAACCTACTTTCGGATAACCTATCATTAGAAAACTGTATTGCTGATTCTATTCGCTACAAAGCGGAAATTGTAGAAAAGGACGAATTCGATAATGGCGTTAGAGCTTTATTGAATTTAGGGCATACCTTAGCCCATTCTGTTGAAAATCTATCGGGTTACACAGTACCGCACGGCTTGGCAGTTGGCTATGGTATAAGAAGAATTGCAAAAGCTTGTAAGAATAACGGCTTATTGCAAAACTCCGAATACGAACAAATAATCAACGTCCTCGACAAATTTTCCCTTACCTATATAGCACCTTTTAGCGACAACGCCTTAATACGAGCGAGCGTAAAGGATAAAAAAGCTTTTGCGGATAGCATTAACATAATTGTTATCAACGCAATAGGCAACTGCTCCATACAAAAATTTAAGCTCGACAAGTTGGGAGAATTTTTCAATGATTAAGGTTAGTATGGCCGAGCTTTCGGGAATTATTGACGCCATCCCCTCAAAATCATATGCACATAGAGCGTTGATTTTAGCGGCGCTATGTAACAGTAGCACAACGCTTTTTGGTAAATCGACAGGCGTTGACACCGACGCTACCGTTGGCGTATTGTCGGCGCTCGGCGCAAATATTCAATCGACTGATTTTGGCTACGTTGTCGAGCCTATAAAAAATTTGAACAATAATATATCTCTCAACGTCAAAGAAAGTGGAAGTACGTTGAGATTTATCTTGCCCTTGTTATCGGTTTTGGGCATAAGTTGCCATATTGACGGCGAAGGAAGATTGAAAAATCGACCGAATAAGGAATTGATTGAAACCCTTTCTATGGCAGGAACGAGTTTCGATAATACCACCTTACCTATTAATATGTCGGGAAAGTTTTCGGCTAAAAGTGTAGCCGTTCGAGCAGATATAAGCTCGCAATTCGTGTCGGGTTTACTTATGGCAATGCAACTTTTGCCCTATTCCTCAGATATTCACTTGATTGGTGAATTAAAGAGCAAAAACTACGTCGATATCACAATTTCGGTTATGGAAGCCTTTGGTGCAAAGGTCACTAAAACCACATACGGATATAGTCTTTGTGGCGGTGGCTATACATCACCCCAAAAATACACCATTGAGGGCGATTGGTCCAACTCGGCGTTTTGGTTGGTTGCAGGCGCCATTGGAAAGGGTATTACAGTAAACAATTTGAATATAAATTCTATTCAAGGCGATAGAGAGATAGTTGATATTCTAAAAAAAGCAAATGCTGCGATAACTATTAGCGAAAATTCAGTAAAAGTCGAAAAATCCGATTTGATCGCTTTTGAATGTGACGCCGAGAATATACCCGACCTAGTGCCTATTCTTTCGGTGTTAGCGTCCTTTGCAAACGGTGAAAGCCTATTGACATCGGTAGAAAGGTTAAGGTTCAAGGAAAGCGATAGGATTCAAACCACGCTCGATATGCTTTTATCCGCTAACGTAAACGCTTTTTACGACGAATTGGGGATTCATATTATAGGCTCGACGCATAAAGCAAACACGATACAAGGCGCTAACGACCATAGAATTGTTATGAGCGGTTGCATTATGGCGACAAATACCGAGGGCGTTACAACTATTACCGATGAAAATGCGGTTAATAAGAGTTATCAAGCCTTTTATGAGGATTTTTGTAAATTAGGAGGTATTATTAATGCCTAAGTACGGAAACAAAATCACAATGGACGTTTATGGAGAGTCTCACGGCGAATGCGTCGGCGTTGTAATTTCGGGACTTCCATTGGGAATAAAAATAGATTTGGACAGTTTGCAAGCTCACACCAACAGACGAAAAGCAACAAACTCGAGCTATTCGACAAAGCGTATCGAACCTGACAAAATTGTTATTAAGGACGGTTTATCCGAAAACGGCACTGTTGAAAAAGACAAAATCGAATTGATAGTCTACAATACCGCCTACCGAAAAAACGATTACAGCAATTTAAGTTTCACTCCCAGACCATCGCACGCCGATTACCCTGCAATGGTAAAGTATGGCGATAAAGTAAGTTTGTCGGGCGGTGGCAAGTATTCGGGAAGACTCACCCTTCCTATTTGCATTGCAGGCGGTATAGCCGAACAAATTCTAACGCAAAAAGGTATTTTTATATGCTCATATTTGAGCGAAGTTGCAGGAATAAAGGGTGCAAGTTACAAAGATAAAATCCCCACTATTCAAGAATTATCAAATGCCAAGGCTAATCCATTTTACTTTTTCAAAGACAATATTGAAGCCGTAGAAAAACGCTTTGAAAAAGCAAGGCTAAGTAGAGATAGCTTGGGCGGAATAATAGAAACGGTGATATACGGCTTACCCGTAGGCGTTGGCGACAGCTTGTTTGACGGCGTTGAAAGCGCCATTTCCAGCGCAGTGTTCGCTATTCCGGCAGTCAAGGGCGTTGAATTTGGTATCGGCTTTGATTTTGCACTACTAAAAGGAAGTACTGCAAACGACTGCTATTATTACGACAATGGAATGGTTAAAACCTATACAAACAACAACGGCGGTATTGTCGGCGGTATGACAAACGGTATGCCTATCACATTGAGAACGGTTGTTAAACCAACTCCAAGCATTGGTATCGAACAAAAAACCGTTGACCTTAGAACTAAAACAAATACCACTATTACGATTAACGGCAGACATGACGTTTGCATTGCGCCAAGAGCGGCTGCACCTATCGAATCGGCGGTTGCTTTCGCGCTTCTAGATATTATTATGCAAGAAGACGCTAAGGGGGATACTAATGAGTAAGCTTGATGAATATAGAAACAAAATAGACGTTATCGATGATCAAATCACAACTCTATATAAGCAAAGAATGGATTTGGTTAGACAAGTTGTCGAAGCAAAAAAAGAAAATAACGTCCCCACGTTGGTGCCTGATAGAGAAAGAAGCATTATTAACAGAGTAACGAAAAAAGTTGACGAGCCTTTGAAAATCTATACGAAAAGGTTGTTTGAAACCATTTTTGAAACAAGTAAATCCTATCAAACTAAATTTTCAAATAATGATGGCGTTGTAAGATTATTTTTAAATGATTTAGTAAATCAACCACGTTCTTATTTGCCAACCTCTGCCTCTGTAGTATGTCAAGGAGTAATGGGGAGTTACAGCTCGATAGCGTGCGAAAAAATATTTCCTATTTCGGATATTTCGTATGTAAAAACCTTTGAAAACGTTTTTGAAGCAGTGGAAAGTGGTCAATCGGAATTTGGAATCTTGCCAATCGAAAACAGCACAGCAGGATCGGTTAATGCCGTATACGACTTAATCAAAAAGCATAAAGCCTATATAGTCGCAAGCACCACAATAAGCATTAGACACTGTTTGCTTGGAAATGTGGGTGCAACGAAAGACAGTATTACCGAAATCTATTCGCATGAACAAGCGATTAGTCAATGCTCGGAATACTTAAAACAATTCACTAACGCCAAAATTATTCCTGTCGCAAATACTGCGGTAGCCGCAAAATCGGTTGCCACGAGCACAAGAATAGACGTTGCTTCCATTTCGTCAAAAGAGTGCAGTTCGCTCTATGGTTTACACATTATCGACGGCGATATTGCCGACAATTCCAACAATTATACGCGCTTTATTTGCATTTCAAAAAAGCCTGTTGTATACGCTAACAGCACGAAAATCAGCCTTATGGCAAACCTTCCCGACGAAGCCGGTAGCTTATGCAAAGTGTTAAATAGATTCTATGCAGAAGGTATCAACTTGACAAAATTGGAATCCCGTCCGCTCACTAATTCGGTATTTGATTTTGTGTTCTACTTCGACATTCAAGCCGATATCCACAAGAAAGAGGTTATCGATTTACTTGTAGAATTGTCAAACAGCTATAACTTTACCTTTTTAGGTTCATATATGGAGATTTAATGAAAGCGTGCTTATTAGGTAAAAAATTAGGACATAGCTACTCGCCCTACATTCATTCACAATTCGGCTATTCATATCAAAACGTGGAGCTTGACGAAAACGAATTGGAAAACTTTTTGAAAAACAGCGAATTCGACTGCTTTAACGTAACCGTACCCTACAAAAAATCGGTTATGCCCTATCTTAAGCTTTCCGACCTTGCTAAAAAAATCGGCGCAGTAAACACCGTTGTGAAACGTGACAACGTTTTGTTTGGTTATAATACCGATTATTACGGCTTTCAAAAAATGATTGAAGGAAACGGAATAAACGTTGCAAACAAAAAGGTTCTTATTCTTGGAACGGGTGGCGCGAGCGCAGTCGTAAAAACGTATATGACCGATTTTGGCGCTAACGTTCGAGTTGTAGGAAGAACAAGCGAATACAACTACAATAATCTATATCTTAATTACGACGCCGAAATTATTATAAACACCACCCCCGTGGGTATGTATCCCGACAATTTGGTTGCACCATTGGATTTATCCCCTTTCAAACACTTAGTGTTCGTGGGCGATTTGATTTATAATCCATACAAAACCGCACTACTTCTTCAAGCAACCGATTTGGGAATAAAAAACGATAACGGTTTGAGTATGCTTGTTTGGCAAGCTATCAGGGCAGGCTACTTTTTTACAGGCGTCGATTATTCGGATAAGTACAATAAAATCTATTCAGAATTGTCGCTAAAGGCTAGAAATATAATTCTTATCGGTATGCCGTCATCGGGGAAAAGCACGATTGGAAGACATTTGGCTAAGGCACTAGAGAGAAATTTCATTGACCTTGACAAAGAGATAGTAAGGAAAGTTGGCAAGCCTATTCCTGAAATTTTCGAGCAAAACGGTGAAAAATATTTTAGAAAAGTTGAAAGCGAGCTTTTGTTTGAATTTTCTAAGCTTAGTAATAAGGTAATCGCCTTAGGCGGTGGCGCTTGTATTCAAGAAACAGCAAAATGGCAGATTAAACAAAATTCGATTGTTGTTTACCTTACAAGAAATAAGATTTCAACTAAGGGTAGACCACTATTACAAAAAGACGGTATAAACGCATATAATAAATTGCTAGAAATTAGAGAGCCTATATATAATTCACTCTTTGATATAAAAGTCGAAAATAACAGTTCAATTCAAGCGGTTGTAAACACAATCATAGGAGCATTAAATGAAAGTAATGGTAATTAATGGCGTCAATCTTAATATGTTGGGTATAAGAGAAAAAGACCTTTACGGAGCAAGAGACTTCGCAACACTTAAAGCATTTATCAAGGAAGCTGCCGAAGAGTTAGATATCGAAGTTGAACTTTATCAAAGCAATCATGAGGGCGATATCGTAGATAAAATTCAAGCCTGCTACTTTGATGATGTTGACGGTATCGTTATAAACGCAGGTGCGTATACGCACACAAGTATTGCTATACTTGACGCATTAAAGGCGGTTAGTATTCCAACCGTTGAAGTACATATAACTGATATAAGTTCAAGAGAAGACTTTAGAAAGATAAGCTATATTTCGCTCTATGCCGAAAAAATGATTAAGGGCAAAGGATTTGACGGCTACAAAGAAGCCCTTATGTATTTGAAAGGAAAGTACGGAAAATAAAAAAGTGCATAACATTTTTATTTAATGTGCAATGTGCCATTGTGAGTTAATTAATTTGTATGGTACTGTAGTTATAAGAGTTTATATAAGAAAAACGCCAATCGTTATGATTGGCTTTTTTCAAATAAGCTTAGGCTTATTGTAATGGATGGAATAAAACTATAAAATGAATGTTTGTTTTGACTTAACTACGTCATTATTATATACTCTGTTTGTGATAGTTGTGTGATAGTTTTATGTTTTTTGAGAAAAATCCTTTATAGGTTTTGTGAAAAGAATATATTGAATATTGTATATTCTTTAAAGCGGATTAGATTTCTCGACTTCGCTCGGATTAACAATATGGCATGAACGTCTATCCGTATGCTTCGCAAAGAGTCTGTGCTTGTAGTGAGATCCCTCGACTACGCTCGGGATGACGATATGGCATAAATGTCTATCCGTGTGCTTCGCAAAGAGTCGGTGCTTATATAGAGATTTCTCGACTTCGCTCGAAATGACATAATATGGATATTCATTTGATATGAGATTCTTCGACTTCGCTCAGAATGACAATATTGCTGGCTCGAAATGACGGTTGGTATAGTCGGAATAACAAAAAAAGTGTATAATGTAAAAAGGGTAAACTGTTTCGTTTACCCTTTTTTGTTTAATCAATTTGATGTTTTTATACTATTTATGCTACTTTATTAGTTTTCTCTTTCTTACGATTAAAATCGATGAAAGCACAACTACTGCAACAAACGCTGCGCAACCAACGGAGATTGCAGCAATTTGTCCTGCCGTCAAAACAGAATTTACAGGATTATTTGTCAATATGATATTATCAACGTCAATAACCTTGCCGTCTTTTATTGTATAGGTCTTAATTGTCAAGTCGTTTGCATCTGCCGATAAAGACATAAATACAGGTGTTTCGGTAAGCTCTAAATATTTATCTGCTGTCAAATATTGAGCTAACTCTTTGTTAACTGAATCTCTCTTTACAAATACGCTTGAATCTATTGCATCGGAATAAATATAATCATAAAACTTGTCGCCCATTGTGCCAAGGTTGATATAAATAACTCCGTCTGAATTGACGATTGCGCCTCTTGAATCGGTAGTTGTTTTAATTGCCTTGCCATCTGCACCTATTGTGTTGGTTACTGAATAGGTGTGATCGTGTCCTTGCAATACTACGTCAACGCCGTACTGAACAAAAATCGGGTTAAGTTGATTTCTCAAGGCAACGACGTCGCTATCGTAAGCATGCGAGCCTGCTGTAAATAGACCTTTATGCATTCCAACGACAATCCACTTTACTTGTTCATTATTTGAAGCATTTGTCAATACGCTTATCAACCAATTATATTGTGCCTCTGACAATGTTCCGTCGGATTTTAGATCGTTGGTATTGAGCATAACGAAGCAAGTATTTACATAAACAAACGAATAGTATTCCAAGTTGGTTTCATCGTTTGGTATTAATACGTGCTCGGACATTTCATTTTCGCCGTCCTCGTGGTTGCCGGGAACGCCTACAAACGAATTTTGTGACCAAAACTCTTTTTGTCCTTCGAGCATCCAATAGTATTGATAAATACTTTTGCCGTTGTCAACGTTATCGCCCAAAGTAATAACAAAGGAAGCGTCGGGTACCTTCTCCTTGCCTAATAACAAGTTTTGAAGTGCGTCGGTATAGTTCTTTTCAATCGAGCCTTGAATATCGGTAATACCCATAATCGTGAAGCTATCGGCATTCTGAGATTTTGGCGTTCTGAAAGACCTGACATCCGTCCAACCGCTGTCGTCATTACCTAAGCTATAGTAATATACGGTATCTGGATTTAAGCCTGTGAGTTTGACTGAATACTTATTGAATACGTCATAGACATAGCTCATATTAAGGTATGCTATACCAAGGTCAATGGTTGGGTATTCATATTCAACGTTTTTCCCTGTTGCCTTTATCGGTGTAGCATTTTTAACGCCATCGGCACTTGTTGCGAACTTAATGAAACTATCGGGACAAGTATAGTTAAATATGTCAACCGTGATATGCGTTGTCCATTTAAGTTTGATTTCGCTGTCTGATAATATGCCGTCCTTAGTTACGTTGGAAACTGCAACCTGAGCAGGTAACAATCCGTTATCTGCGCTCGGCACGATTTCAACTTTATTCTTGCTGAAACTATGTTCACCATAAACAACTTTATCATTGTATTTGAATTGTAAATGTACTTTTTCGTTGTGCAAAACGCCTTCTTCGTCCAAATAACCGCCGTCATAGCTCTCGTCTACAGCTAAGGATACAAGAATGTCTTTAGCATAGTTACCAAGGTTTGAACAGAACGCTTTGGTTACGTACTTATCAAGCAATTCGCTCTTTAAAACTGTCGATAAATCGGAGTCAAAGTACATAACAAGATAGTTCAATATCAAATCAAAATATTCGTCAAATATCGATTGAATATTGAAACCTTCAAGGAGCGGTCCTAAAATTGTGCTGTTTAGTAAGGAGTCAACAACTGAAGGAGCATTCTTTGATATTGCGGTTAAAATGTATCTCAATGAAGAATAGCCGTTTTCATCAAGATAACTCTCTATCACAACGCCGTATTCGTCAACAGCGCCAAATGCGTATTGATTTATCAAACCTCTAACGATATTATCAACTGAGAATGCCGATAATTTCAAATCAAAGGCTCTTGTAAAGTCAAAGCCTTGTACACCGCTTTCGGTTAATGTGGCAGTTTTAGAATTATATCTAATCGGAGAGTCAAGGATAAGATCAAGTTGCGGAACAACGGTATTGTACACCAAGTCAACCAACCATTGTACAAATGTTCCGTCCTCTAATTTAGAGAAGAATGCAACTAGATTATTTTGGATTTCACTTGGGTTTGTTCCCATCATATGGCCGCCATAAATATCGAAAAGGAGTTGATCCATTTTATATCCGCCAGTGACTGTACCATACGAAAAATCAAATTCGCAGAGATAATTAACTAAACTGTTGACAAATGCTACAATGTCGTAGCCTTCTTTTCTATCCTTAGCTAAGCGAGCATTTCCGTTATCGTCAACGACTATTGGATATAAATCTAATTTTGACAAATCATTGATACCGTCAATAGCAAGTGCGCCAAAGAATGGGTGATCTGCATTTATTCCGCTCATTGCGCCCGTAATGTTATCGTATAGATTTTCGTTAACCATTCCGCCAATCATGGTAGGAACAAGATTTTTCATCTTGTTTTTGAAATATTCAAAATGCTTTGTAGTTTTCTTTGCAACGTTGCTATCGGCTGTAAAGTACTCAACGCTTTCGTCAAGATTGAACACTTGTGTATAAACGTCCTCGGTATATGTTTCGCCTTTACCGCTTGTTTCAAATTCAGCGATTCTATACGCTGCACCTAAGCCTATGGTAGAACCTGTTTCAAAGTCATATATTACGTTGCCGTTTTGAGAAACGCTATATGCGATATCCGAAGAGTGCATATGTCCTGTGAAAACGTACTTCAAGCCGGCATCCGGCAAAACCTCGATTGCCCTCTTATAATCGTCATATGTGAACATTGACAGTACGTCGCCTTCCATTGTGAAGTGTGGGACAATGTTGTGGTGGAACATGCCAAGTACCAATTTATCATTGGCAACGTCTGTTTTGATTGATTTGCATATCCATCTCAAAATTCTATCTTCAAGATCACCGCTTGTGGTTTCCTCCCAATCTTCTGCGGTAGAGTATACAAACGATTCGTCATCATTTAATAGCCCTGCGTTTTCACCTACATATTTTCTTGAGTTGCCGTCAACTGCAACGATTGTAGCGTCGGCACTTCTTGCGATATACGAACAAGCACCGTGGCGAACGTATGGATTATAAACAGAATAGTCCTTTGTGTCCTCGCCTATTTCGTGAACATCCTTTGGTGGGTGGACGGTCAAAACGCCTAAATCGTCATCATACCACTCGTTTGAATTGAAAAAGAACTCTAAATCAAGTTTATCCGATAGCTTGCTTACTTCGCCTGTTCTTGGGTTTACTTCACCGGCTTCGGCATAACCAAAGCTCCAATATATATCCATAAACTCTTGGTTATCAACGGTGGGAGTGTATTTAACATAATCGGATAGTAATTTGTCTACTTCCTCGGCACTTCCGCAAGCGTCGATTTCTTCCTGAGTTGGATAATATCTTTTTGCGCTAGGATTGAATATATCATGATTGCCGGGAACAACCAAAATCTGAAAATCTTCATGTTTTGGATCCTGTCTTACCATTTCGGTAATATCCGCAAAAATCTTTGCTAAACCCTCGTGTCCGATTTTTTCGCCGTTAAGAGTTAAGTCGCCCGAAACTAACACATATGTAGGCGCGTCCTCTTTGATATTGCCGGCAGTACCCACCATGCTTTCAAACGTTTTTCTAAGAGAAGCACCGCTTTCGCCTAAAAATTTTGTTTCCGATTCCTTTTTTGCAAGATAAGCCGAAGATTTTTCGTTACTCAATTCCTCGGGATAAAAATGAAGGTCGGTTATGTGCGCAACACGAACCTTAACGCCGCCTTCTTCTGCCATCGCAGTTGTATTGTTGAAGCTTAAACCAATTGTTAAGGCGAAAACCGCAACAAATATAGCGCAAACTACCAATGCAAGCAAGCCATGTTTTTTCATTATTTCTCCTTCTTAATATATATTGATATATTAAATATTTTTAATATTAAAAGTATATCAAAAATTCGCTATAAAGTCAATAGTGAAAAAATCCAAAACAAAGAAGTTTTGGATTTTTTTTAGTGTCTTTTTAGATAGTAAAAATCTATTATATTTGACTTGTTAATGTTTATTTTACATTTCCTATCCGAGTAAAAAAATAATGGGATAATTGCACATTGCACATTCATTAAAGCCTTGTGCTTTAACAATCAGTTACTAGCGATAGCGTAGCTCTTGCATCAAGAGTAAGGTCGGAAAACTCTGCTCCGCTTCTTATTTGAACATAGGCTTCGGATGCAATCATTGAAGCGTTATCGGTACAAAGTCTTTTTGATGGATAATATACCTTTATGTTATGTGGCGCTGCTTTAAGTGTCAAAGTATCTCTCAACGCTCCGTTAGCGGCAACACCGCCTGCAATTGCTATGATATTGATATTCTCGCTAAGCGCCAATTCAATTGCGTGGTCTGCTAACATTTCAACGGCAGCCTTTTGGAAAGAGCAAGCAAGATCTGCTTTGTTTATTTCAACGCCCTTTTGCTCGGCATTATGCACATAGTTTATAACCGCCGTCTTCAATCCGCTATAACTAAAATCAAGCGGATTTTTCATTTTTACATGTGGCATCGGAATTATAGGATTGCCACTTTTGGCAAGTTTTTCTATTTCGGGACCGCCCGGATATGGTAAGCCTAGTACTCTTGCAACTTTGTCGAAAGCTTCGCCGCAAGCGTCGTCTGCCGTCGTACCCTTGATTTCAAGATGAGTTTTACTCTTAACCAAGGCAACTGCTGAGTGCCCCCCGCTCACAATCAAACCAACATATGGAGTTTGTAAATCGGGATGTTCAATGTAGTTGGCTGCGATATGTCCTCTTATATGGTTAATCCCAATAATCGGTTTATTTAAGGCAAAAGCAAGTCCTTTTGCATACGATACACCAACTAAAAGCGAACCCAATAAGCCTGCGCCCTTAGTTACGGCTATAATATCAACATCATTTAGGGTGATTTTCGCTTTATTTACAGCGTCCTTTACGACTGCATCAATGCTCAATACGTGATTTCTTGAAGCAATTTCGGGGACAACGCCGCCGTAAAGTCTATGTATTTCAATTTGTGTGGAAATACATTCCCCTAATATTTCGCCGTCTCTGAGAATCGCGCAAGCAGTTTCATCGCAAGAACTCTCTATTGCTAATATTGTCAAATTCTCTTTGTTTTGTAGGTTATTCATTTATCGGTGTCGCCATCCTCTTTAGAAATTCGTCAACAAAGTAATCGAGATCTCCGTCTAAAATATCGTCTACGTTTGTCTTTTTTAAATCAAGTCTTTCGTCTTTGACTAATGTGTACGGCGAAAGGGTGTATGTTCTGATTTGATTGCCAAAGTCAATTTTTTTGAGTGTGCCTCTAATTTTGCTATCACGCTCAAACTTTTCAATTTCCTTTCTTTCAACAAGCTTGGATCTTAGCATTTTCATTGCATATTCGCGGTTTTGAATTTGCGAACGCTCGTTTTGGCATTGGGTAACTATTCCCGTTGGAATATGTGTTATTCTAACTGCGGAATCGGTACGATTGACGTGTTGACCGCCTGCACCGCCCGATCTAAATGTGTCTATTTTCAACTCCTCGGGTTTAATTTCAATAGAATCGTCCTCTTCTATTACCGGCATAACTTCAAGTGACAAAAACGAAGTGTGTCTTGCGCCTGCTGCGTTAAAAGGAGAATTTCTAATCAAGCGGTGAATACCTCTTTCGCTCTTAAAATAGCCGTACACGTAGTCGCCCATAACCTCGAATATTACGTTTTTAATACCCGATTCGTCGTCGGTTGACATTTCTACTACCTTGTAGGTAAAGCCCTTTCTTTCGGCGTATCTCGTATACATTCTAAATACCATATTCGCCCAGTCGCTTGAATCGTCACCGCCTGCACCGGGGTGAATTGTAATGATAGCATTGCAAGCGTCATATTCGCCCGAAAGATACGTCTCTACCCTCATTTTTTCGGCAAGCTTGCTTAACTCTTTATAGTTTTGCTTAACCTCAGGTATTTCGTCATACTCAGACAAATCCTCTATCATTGTAATTAGCTCGAGATTATCATCAATACCACTAACTAATGTGTTGAAATCGTTGAGTTTATTAGAAAGCCTCTTGGATTGCTGTAAAACCGTCTTAGCCTTTTTTAAGTCGGACATAAAATTAGGAGTTTCCTGCTCCTTTTGTAGTTCGTTTAGCTTAGTCTGAAGCTTTTCGGGGTTAATTGCAGAGCCAAGATCTTCGGCAGTCTTTTTTAAAGTATTAAATTTGTTGCGTAGATCTCTCAGAGTATCAGTTTCTATCATAAACACCTCGTTCGTTGGATAGCATTTGCTATCCAACAATGAAATCCGCCATAAATGGCAGGTGAAATCCCTTTGGGATGAAATCGCTATCGCGATGAAATCCGCACATCAGCGGGTTATGGACTGTAGATTAAGTGCCTTAGCACTTAATCAAATGTGCAATGTGCAATTGGTTTACGACTGTCCGTGTGCTTCGCGAAGAGTTAATGAAATATAGAGATTCCGCCACGTTGGTCGACAAGACGAACAAAAGGAATGTCATTTTTTTCCTAGTAGTGGTTGATTTTTTGGCTTGTTTCCGCCGCGTGGATAAGCATTTGGTGTGGGCTTAACCTTGCTTATTATCACAAGAGAACGTTTTAATCCCATAAACTCGTATTTTTCTATTTTGTCGATTTTTCCGCCTAAAAGTCCTATTGCATATCTTGCCCCGCTTATTTCCTCGTCAATATCGCCACCCTTATAAAGCACAGCTTTTCCGCCAAGTTTTACCAAAGGCAAAAGATATTCGGATAACGTTACGGTGTTTGCAACGGCTCTTGCCGTTACTGTATCAAAACTTTCTCTATACGCGCCTTTTCCCATATCCTCGGCACGAATATGCAAGGTATCGAAGTTTAATTGTAGCTCGTTTTTTACTTCGTTTAAAAATTTTATACGCTTTTCTAAGCTATCCGCACACAAAAAATTGTTCACGCCCATTATTACAAGCGGAACGGACGGAAAGCCTGCGCCTGCGCCGACGTCAAGGCACTTGCCACTAAAATATGGCAAGCCTATTATACTATCAGCAAAATGCTTTACCAATACTTCGTCATAGTCGGTTATTGCTGTAAGGTTCATTTTTTCGTTCCATTCCACCAATAACTTATAGTACTTGTCGAGCTTGGCAATTTGTTCGGCACTTATAGCTATATTAAATTTCTTCAATATCTCACTTATTGTCATAGTTATTTCTTTTTTTTGAGTAACTCTATAATAAGAACGTTGATATCTGCAGGACTAACTCCGCTGATTCTTCCCGCTTGTCCTAAGGTACGCGGCTTAATTTGCGAAAGTTTTTGTCTTGCTTCAAGCCTTAGATTCACTATCTTATTGTAGTCAAGATCCTCTGGAATTATTTGACTTTCCATTTTTTGAGCTTCTTTGATAGCGGCTCTTTCTTTTTTAAGGTAGCCTTGATATTTAATTTCAACCGCTACTTCCATTAATATTTCTTCGTCAACACCCTCTAACTCAGGCAAAGGCAATAAATCTTTATAGGTAACGCCATTATGTTTCAAGAGTTCACTTGCCTTAATTGAACCAATAATCGGATGTTCGCCTGCCCTTTCAACAATAGCGGAAGCGATATCCGCTTTTACCGAAACGTTGTTCAATAGCTCGGAAACTCTTTGCCATTCTTCTTGTTTCTTTGTAAATACCGAATATCTGTAATCGTCAACTAAGCCGAAATCTCTACCTATTTGAGTTAATCTTCTATCTGCGTTATCTTGTCTTAGAGTCAAACGATACTCGCATCTTGCAGTCATCATTCTGTACGGCTCGTTTGTTCCCCTTGTAACTAAATCATCAATCAAAACGCCAATGTAAGCATCCGACCTCGACAAAATAATGGGTTCTTCGTTTGCTAAATACCTTTTGGCGTTGATTCCTGCAATCAAGCCCTGTGCAGCCGCTTCTTCGTAGCCGCTACTGCCATTGACTTGACCGGCAAAGAATAATCCGTTAATTTTCTTACACTCTAAGCTCGGTTTGAGTTGAAGTGGATCTATGCAATCATACTCTATAGCATAGGCATATTTTGCAAATCTACAATGTTCCAAGCCCTTAATGGAATGGTACATTTTTTCTTGAACGTCGCGTGGCATTGAAGAACTTAGTCCTTGTATGTACATCAAATCACTGTCTGCGCTTTCGGGCTCAACAAATATTTGGTGTCTGGGCTTGTCGTAAAAACGCATAACCTTATCTTCAATAGACGGACAATATCTAGGTCCAGTCCCCTTTATTGCTCCGTTATACATTGGCGCTCTATCTATATTTTCTTTAATTATATTGTGCGTCTCCTCGTTTGTATAGGTTAAATAGCAAGGAAGTTGCTCAACTAATTTTACCTTGGTAAGGTGCGAAAAACTGTATACGCTATCCTCGCCGTCCTCTTTTTCCATTACCGAAAAATCTATACTATCTCTATATATTCTTGCAGGCGTACCCGTCTTGAAACGTCTAAATTCAACGCCCAACGTTTCGAGCTGCTTGCTTAATTTTTCGGAACGTGCAAACTTTGAAGGCCCCTCAAAATATTCTTCCTCGCCTCTTATTATTCTTGCGTTCATATAGACGCCAGCACAAACAACAACTGCGGTAGTGTCTATTTCTTCGCCCTTAAATACTACCGAAGAAACCGTACCATCACTAACGTTTACCGATTCAACCTCGCCTATTTCAAGGGTAAGCCTTTCTTGATTATAGATGGTTTCAAGCATGCAATCGTGATAAGCCTGCTTGTCGGCTTGACCACGTAGACTTTGTACCGCAGGACCCTTTGTACTATTAAGCATTTTTATTTGCAAAAGGCTTTTATCGGCATTAACGCCCATTTCACCACCTAGCGCGTCTATTTCACGAACTAAATGTCCTTTGCCCGTACCGCCTATATGCGGATTACAAGGCATATATGCTACAGTTTCTATTTGTGTAGCGGTTAATAGAACTGTCTTGCCTAATCTTGCGATTGCCAAAGCAGCTTCTACACCTGCGTGTCCCGCTCCTATTACTACTGCATCAAAAAATCTTTTCATATTCTCTATTTACCTACACAAAAACGAGAAAAAATATCGTCGATAATCTTTTCCGAGGCAGTGCCGCCGTCGATTTCCAACAAACTCTGCAATGCGTCTTTCAAGTCAACAAGCATACAATCATAAGATACGCCCATATTATTCAACACGTTGTTTATACTTTTAAGCGCATTTGCAACAGCATCGATATGCCTATCAATTGTAAGCATTTCGCCATACATTCTTTTATTGCCAACCTCTTTTATAATGAGTTCTAAAAGTTCGTCAATACCTTCTTTTGTTAAGGCGGAAACATTTATATAGTTTGGATTACTATTTCCCTTGTCAATTTTATTGTTGACATAATATATTTTACCACGAGCACCCTCTTTTACAAGATCAAGGGTTGGTTCTTCACCGAGCGCTCCGTCAAGAATATAAAGTATTATATCCGCCTTTTTAACAGCGTTAATCGATCTTTCTATCCCCTTTTGCTCGACGATATCGTTGCTTTTTCTTATTCCTGCCGTATCTAATAGATTGATTCTAACTCCCTTATAAATAACACTTTCGGCTATTGTATCTCTTGTTGTACCGGGAATATCGGTAACGATTGCTCTTTCTTCTCTTAAAAACGCATTGAGTATTGACGATTTACCGACGTTGGGCTTGCCAACAAGCGCAACCGATACTCCATTTCTGACCATTCTTCCTTGATTTGCGGTTGCAAGCAATTTTTCCAAATTACTTTGAATATCCCTTATAGTTGGAAAAAAGTCTGTATTGATATCGTCTTCCATTTCCTCGGGGTAGTCAAACCAAGCTTCAAGCATACTTATAACGCTAAGCAACTTATCGGCTATCGGACGAATTCTTTTAGATACGTTGCCCTGCATTACGCTAAACGAAGCAGATATTTCGGTTTCACTCTCGGCATTGATGAGCCCCAAAACACCCTCCGCTTCGTCAAGACTGATTTTTCCGTTTAGGAAGGCTCTTCTTGTGAACTCACCGTTCCCTGACATTTTTGCGCCGTTTTCTAAAAGAGTATGCAACACCTTTTGAGTAACCGTGACGCCACCATGCAAATGAAATTCTACAAGGTCCTCTCCTGTATAGGTTTTTGGTGCTTTAAAATATACAAATAAACATTTATCTTTAAAATTTGAACCCGAAAATGTACCTAAATACATGTAGTTGGGCATTATCTCTTGGTTTCTTAATTTTTTACACGTAAAAAAACGGAGCGCAACTTCAAGTGCGCCCTCTCCAGACATACGCACGATACTAATCGCTCCGTTTCCGATAGGTGTCGAAATCCCTGCAATAATACTCATCAACAACCTCTTAATTAATTAGGCATAACTTCCGCCTAAAATCTTTTTTTCTTTTGTCCGAAAGTGCGAGTTTTTACTCCCGATTTTTTAAAACTGTTACTTGTTCCGTAAGTAATCTCTTTTTCCTTTGGGATTATACTTACGTAACGGTTAGGATCGTCGCCCTTTGATTCGGTAATAACTCTTTCGTCATTTGCCAAAGCCTCATGAATGGATTTTCTATCGATTGTATTCATCGGTTCCAAATCAATCGGTTCACCTTGACGGACAACTTTATCAGCCAATCTCTTTGCCAAAGCATGCAAGGTTTCTTGTCTTCTTTGACGATAGCCCTCTACGTCGACATTCAATTTTAATTGGCTCTTTTCATTTCTATTCAAATATATGGTGGCTAAATATTGGATTGCAGATAAAACCTCTCCACGATATCCGATTGCAATCGGGCTATCTTTGCCTGCAATCTCACAATTCAAGGTATCCTCGGTTTCGGTAACCGTTACCGAGCAATCCAACCCCATAAATCTAATTAAACCCTCTATATATTCGCACAACTCGTCCTTTGGTGTGGCTTTAATTGTCAATCTTACCTTAGCCTTTGAGAAAAGTCCGCCTTCCCTTATAACATCAATAACAACCTCGTCCCTTTCTACTCCAAGCTGTTCCAAACCAAGCGCGATTGCGTTCTCTACATTTTTTCCTTCTTTCTCTATAGAAACCATTTTCTTACCTCTTTGCTACTTTTCCGTTCTCCATGGCGTCTTTTTTCTTGGTGATTAAATTGTAAGTCAAGTTGATAAGCACCGTGATTAACGAGTTGAAAAACATATATATTGTAAAGGCGGCACTATAGAATAAGCTGAAAATACCTATCATAATCGGCATAAACCAATTCATCATTCTCATCTGCTTTTCGGTATCAATTGCCTTGCCGTTAGCGTCATATGACTGGGTTTGCGGTGTAGTACCCTTCATAAGCTTGGTTGAGAGTATAGATAATGCTATTGACAACAACGGCAAAATCAAATATCCGTTCCAATTTTTGATATCAAAGGTTTTTGTCTTATTATAAGCTTTTTGTGCAGGTCCTAAAAGTGCGTTATATACGTTAGAATTATATTTTGCTCTTATTCTAAAATTAGCATCGGGCAAAGTGGAGTTGAGTTTTCCTAAGCCTGTACCTACGTAGGTTTCCAACGTGGGAACTACGTCTGCCCAAGAGTCACCCATAAATACGTTTTCTACCCATAGCCATTCCCATTTCTCTACACCTGTTTCTGTAACAGAATGAGCATTATAAGCTTCCAACATAATTGTATCGATTAAATTATCAACCTCTTCGTCGGTAAACTCGGTTTTACCTTTGTACTGTTGAACATCGATTCCGTAGCCCTCGATTATGCTAAGAGCAGTCTTGTTTTCTTCCAAAAATAGATTGTCCACCTTATTGTCGATAAGTCCCGTGTCGATAACCAACTCTTCATACGAAGTGGTTAAATCGTAAACTATCATTTGGTTCTCGTACTTAACTGCGGCATTAAACCCGGAAAAGACAACGAAGAATATTACCATAGTCAACAAGCTCGGTAAACATGGACCAAACGTAGAATATCCGTTTGCCTTGTATAATTCCATTTGCTTGCGTTGCAAAGCTTGTGGATTATCCTTATACGCTTCACGCAACTTAGCAAGCGGAGCTTCCATTCGCTTCATTGCACGACTATTTTTGCGTGCAATTCTTTTTTGCCATAAATCTAATGGTGAAACAAGTATTTTTAGTAGAATAGTAAAAACTACAACCGTCCAACCAAAGTTGCCGATCCATTGGTATAACAAATATATAAACTTTCCTATCAAGTTTGATAACTCGGGGCCCGAGGCAAACAACCAATCTAAAGTAACCATTTTGCCTTTCCTCTATAATTTTCTCTAACAGGATCAAATCCGCCCTTAGCTAATGGATTACACCTTAAAATCCTAAGCCCGCCTTTTACGCAACCAACGAAAAAACCATACTTTTCTATAGCTTGGTAGGTATACGACGAACAAGTAGGCGTGTAAATACAAGTGGCAGATATTGCGTTAGAAATATATTTTTTATAAAATCTTAGCAGTACTCTGGCAAGCGCTTTCATCATTTTAACATTCCTGCCTTTTCAAACAACGTTTTTATCGACTCCTTTATACAAAGATAGGTGGCTTCGGAGGCAATTGAGTGAGCAACAATAATATACGAATGAAATTCTTTGACCTCTAACAATCTAAAAGCTTCCCTCATTCTACGACGTACTTTGTTGCGAACAACAGCCTTTCCCACCTTCTTTGCAACGACAAAACCCACCTTATACAATGGATATTTGCCCTCTAAATATACAAGCGTAAACAAATCGTCGCTGACGCACTTGCCATGCTTGTAGATATAATCAAAACTCCGTTGATTGGTTAATCGATACTGTCTTTGCATTAAAAAACTATGCGGAGAGTTTCTTTCTTCCCTTAGCTCTTCTTCTTGCTAAAACGTTTCTGCCACCCTTAGTGGACATTCTTTGACGGAATCCGTGTACCATTGAACGGTGTCTTTTCTTTGGTTGATATGTTCTAAACATTGCCATAAATATATCCTCACTTTTATAATTTCAGTTAAAAAATTCTTGCGCCAAACACAAGCCCTTAAATTATATAATATACAATTGATTTAGTCAACATTTTTTATGATACTTTTTAAATTTTGATTTGTTATGCAATATTTCCTATCCCTCTTTCTTTGAACAATATCGAAGAACGTAATCCACGTCGCTAGTTCGAGCCTAGTCCAGAAATCTAACAAAAATCAATGCTTTGACTTTTGAATAAAGAATGAAGTCGCTTCGCTAATTGTGAATAAAATATCAACTAACACTTTTCGCTTATCAATCACGCAGTCCAAAATTGCACATTGCATATTGCACGTTAAAATTAAGCATTACACGTTGCAAATTTACTATTTCGTGTTTTGCTTATTTTTATCACGATTACTTGTAAAACTTAATAAAATACAATATGAAATATTTTGGTACTGATGGTATTAGGGAATTGTTTAGTGAGAGCTTAGTTGAAAAAGTATATAAAGTCGGATATTCATTTTCAAAAAGTTTCGATGTGATTTTAGTGGCGAAGGACACAAGAGAAAGTGGCGAAAAATTGGCATTGGCATTTATTTCGGGGGCGATTGCAGGAGGCGCAACCACCGTATATGCAGGAATATTATCGACTCCTGCTCTATCATTCGCGGTAAGAAACGGCTACTATAAAGGAGGGGCTATGATAACCGCTTCGCACAATCCGTCGGAATACAACGGAATCAAGCTATTTGACGGCGAAGGATATAAACTCTGCGAAGGCGAATTAAATCTAATCGAAGAAGATTTAGATAAGATTCCGCTAGGGCGATTTTTCTTTTTGCCCCCTATTAGCGACAGACCAAAAGAATTATATCTAGATTTTTTGAGGAATCTATCTAAACCTGAAACTCATTTAAGCGTACTTATCGACTGCGCAAACGGAGCCACGGCGGATATTGCAAAAAAAGCATTTAGTACCGAGTATTTCTCGCCCACTTTTATCGGAACCGAAGGCATAATTAACGAAAATTGTGGCGTATTCAACGTGGAAAAAGCACGAGATATAAAAAAGCAAATGGAATTAGATTTAGCCTTTATTTTCGACGGCGACGGCGATAGAATCGTGGTAGTAGACGAAGAAAACGAAATATTGGACGGCGATATTATCCTATATATTTTAGCAAAGTGGCTCTTTGAAAGCGATAAACTCAAAAGGCGTAAGGTAGTTGGAACGGTGTATTCCTCAATCGGCTTGGAAAAAAGTCTTAAAAATTTAGAAATCGATTTTGATAGAACAAAGGTTGGAGATAGATTTATTGCCGATGTGTTAAGACGAGAGTTTCTCCCTCTTGGCGGAGAATCTTCGGGACATATTATTTATAATCAAACAACAGGCGACGGCGTAAGAATCGCACTTTTTTTGTCATGGTTATCTTCGATAAAACCCCTTTCAAAAAGAAAGGCGGGATATATTTATAGCAAACGAAAAACTTTTGATATCGATTACAATGATAGTTTATATTCTCGCCTAACAAATCTTGAAAAAGAGTTTAACTCTAATCATACCGACTCAAGGATTCTTGTTAGAAAATCGGGCACCGAACCAAAAATAAGAATTCTAATAGAAAGCGAAAATGAGAAAGAGTTAGAAGAGGGTGTGGACTTGTTGCAAATAGTATGAATTAGTATGTGAAACGTGAAAAGCAGAATGTTCGCCTAAGTAATATTTTGTTCATAATTAACGAAGCGACTTCATTATTCATTCTTCATTCGTAAGTCTACACATTGACTTACGAATGACAAACATAGATGCTTTCATTGCAACATAATTTTTGTATTTTTTTAGTTTACTTTAATGTTTACTAAGTTTTCTATTTTTTACAAGAATGACAATTTTATTGTTGACAATTTAAATAAAGTGTGTGATAATATACACATAAAATTTGTAGACGTATGTCTACACAAACTAAAAAATACTTACACGGAGCATCTAATCATGAAAATTTTAGTTAAAGAGTATCGTAAAGAAGCAGGAATGACCAAAGTAGCACTTGCATCAAAAGTTGGAATTACAAGACAGTATTTAGCACAAATCGAAGAAGGTGGCAGTATGCCTACCGTGCCGGTTTTATATCGTATTGCTAAAGTATTTAAATGTACACTTGACGATTTAGTTCAAGACGACGAACTTGAGAAATAGCGACTTTATGTCAACCAATTTTAATTTGGTTGGCATTTTTTTCTAACGCTATTTATCATGGGGGAGTTAATGAAGTATATTGTTATAACAGGAGCTTCAAAAGGAATCGGTAATGCCCTAGCGCACGAACTTTTGAAACACGAAAGATGTGGCGTGGCTCTAACCTACAATACCCATAAAAATGAAGCCTTTGCTATTGCTCAAAAATTGACTGAGCAAGGCTTTTTTGTTATTGTCGTAAAAATGGACATCTCAAACGAAGCCGAAGTCAAGGAAGGGTTTGATTATATATACAAATGTTTTCCGAGAATTGACGTTTTGATTAATAATGCAGGAATTGCGTTAGTTTTGCCTTTCTACGAAACAACGACACTTGATTGGAATAGAATTATTAATGTCAATCTTAACGGTGCTTTCTATACAATTAAGCAGGTAATAGACAAAATGAATTCACTCTCTTCGGGTGTTATTTTGAATATCTCCTCGGTATGGGGCGAAGTTGGCGCCAGCTGCGAAGTGGCATATTCCGCAAGCAAGGCAGGCTTGATTGGTATGACAAAAGCGTTAAGCAAAGAGTACGACCTATCCATTAAAGCAATAAGCGTGGGCTTTGTCGATACAGATATGAATCGTCATATGACAAAGCAAGATATCGATAACTTCTTACTCGAAAATAGCGATATTGCGTTTCGATCCCCTATGTATACCGCTTCTAAAATTTTGGAAATAATGGATAGCGAAATACAAAAGGTTGAAAGCGGTTACTACCTAAATAACGACAAAAAGGACGACGTAGTAATAAGAATTTGGTAAAAGCCAATTTACAGAACGAATTAACGACTTTGCTGTCGTGAATTGAAAGCGTTGCTTTCGTGAATTCTCTTCTATTCGCACTCCATGAATTGAATTGCACTTTATGGTTGTAATTCTTTATGGATTAGAGCCTTCAACTCCGATTAGGAGACAATATGATGGTCATCTTTACGTGCGTTTAAAATAAAGCTTTTGCATAAAAAATACCAATTTAACGATATTTTTTACTTCTCTCAAGCATATTTGATTTACTTTTTAAAAAATAAGTTCTATAATATTTATACACTTATTTAAAAGCACCCACATTCGGAGGTAAGCTTATGATTATGCAACAAGAATTGGCGTATTGCCCTACGGCAATTAATAATGCCTATCTTGCCAATATTGACTTGGTTAAGAAAATTGCAAAAGTCGTTCATGAAAGAAAAATAAAAAACATCACGATTATCGGCAGAGGCTCGAGTGATAATGCAGGCTTATGCTTTAAATATATCACCGAAATTATTGCAGGTATTCCTGTTGGAACGGCACACCCCTCTGTTACCACAATGTATTCAGCTGAAGTTGACTATGATAATCATCTAGTAATTGCAATAAGCCAAAGCGGAAGAAGTATCGATACATTAGCTGTATTAGACAACGCCAAAAAGCATAACGCATTGACAGTTGCCGTTACTAACGATATCAACTCCCCTCTTGCTAAAAAGGCAAAATATCATTTATTCCTAAATGCAGGTGAAGAAATCGCTCTTGGTGCAACAAAGACGTTTGCAGCTGAATTGACCGTGTTGTATATGTTGGCTGCCGCCATTTCTAATAAGCCCGCTTATATGGAACAAATTAAGAATATGCCTGCAAAGGTTCAAGAGATTTTGGATTTGACTCCCTCTATCAGAAGACTTGCTTATGCGTTAAAGGACAAAAAGGAATTTATCGTTTTAAGCAGAGGCTCAATGCAAGGCGTCGGCAAGGAATTGGCTTTGAAGTTCAATCAGCTGTGCTATTGTTATTCACAATTCTATTCAATTACCGACTTTATGCACGGACCAATAGCTATGCTTGACGAAGGCGTTAACGTTATTCTATTAGCGCCCCATGGCGAATGTATAGATAACTATATCGACATTTCGGGAAGAACAAATCTTGTAGGCGCTAATTTATATGTTTTGAGCGATACCAAAGAAATTTTGAATTATGCAGAAGAAGGTGTTCAAATGCCTATCTCGGATTTCTTGACATCAACATTTACATATAGTGTGGCTGTTCACCTACTCAGTATGTACGTTGCCGTTGAAAAGGGTTACGACCCCGACAACCCACGCAACTTAGAAAAAGTAATTATAACGAAATAACGTGCTTAATGCACCTTAGGAGGATATATGGCAAAACAAACAATAACCAAAGAAGGTTGGAAATCAATTAATGACGAACTTGATTATTTAATTAAAGTTGAACGTCCGAGAATCGTTCAAGCAATCGCTGTTGCACGTGAACAAGGCGACTTATCCGAAAATGCCGAATATTCTGCTGCAAAAGAACAACAGGGTATCATTGAAGATAGAATAGCAAAGTTGCAACACCTACTCGATAACAGCGAAATATTGGTTGATAGTGACGTTGCAAACGACAAGATTTCAATCGGCTGCAAAGTTAAGGTTTTCGATGTTGATATGAATGAGGAAATAGTTTATTCATTAGTCAATACCGCAGAAGCTGACTTGGATAAGGGTAAAATCAGCATTAGATCAAAACTTGGCGAAGCTATGCTCGGCAAAAGAGTTGGTGAAACATTTACCATTCACGCTCCATCCGGGAACTATGAATATAAGGTTTTAGAAATCAATAAATAAAAATAAAAGTGACAGTCTAACGACTGTCACTTTTTTTATGTGCAATTAGTTTACGACTGCTCATGTGTTTTGCAAAGAGGCTGTAATAAGACAGGGGTTTCTCGACTTCGCTCGACATGACGATTAACAAGGATTAGATCCTCACGACTTCGCTACGCAACGCTTGAGGATGACATTTTTATGAGATCCTTACGACTTCACTCCGTTCCGCTCAGGATGACAATGCGGATGAGGTTCTTCGACGTTGTTCAGTATGACAATTTGGGTTATTCAGTATGACAATTCGGATTGTTTCAGTATGACAATTTGGATTGTTTTGGATGACAAGGCTAAAATGCGGAACGTTTCAGCCTAATGCACACTCTATATGTATTTTTTCCAACTCAACACGGTTAAATCGGTCAAGTTCTTATAGTACCCAACGTATACCGAATTGATATATACAACCTTTTTATAAAATGCGGTGCCATTTTCTAAATAGTCGGGCTTGGTGACAAGCATTGCGATTAAACTAATGTTGTCACTCACGTCCTCGCTATAATTGCTCTTACTATAAGAACACAAAAATACCGAATTAGCGGCAGTATAACCCTTTGTTGGATCATACACACCTTTTGAATTAGTTGAATAGGAATTACCTAAATTGTATGATGGTAGTGTCGCTTTAAGCGAAGAGTCCGTTGCTTCATCTAAATTATAGGTCAGCACGTGGAATAATTCGTGTATCATTATATTTAAAGGCGTACTGTAATATATGCCTCTTAATCTCGTGGTGAACATTGCAAACCATAGGTTATTTACGTTGCTTGTCAAACCGTAAACTACACTTGACGGTCGTCTTGTAATGGATTCTACTATATATATATTTATCATCGGAGCTGACTGCATTATTTCAAAATAGAGGTTTTTCGGCAATGATTGAAGCGCGAACTCTAATGAATATAGCATTCTAGTTATTTCATGTACACTTGTAAGCTCATTCATTGCAAAACGCGTTGAATGAGGGTTGTTTAAATCAGTACCATAATGTACACCTATTTTATAATAATTTGCAAGTTGTTCGGCAAATTCGTCATAAACAATACTTCTAACTTCGGAATTGCTTTGAATTTTACCATTTTGTATGGTATAGTTATTTGTTAAAAATATCGATTGCTCGCTTGTAAAAATCGGATAATTTATCGTGCCATCCGCTCCTTTTTTGCCATTGCTACCATTGTGTTCGCCGTCACCGGATAATCCGCCCAAGCCACCGTCGCCGCCTATACCTGCATTACCGCCTACTATCTGCAACAAGCCATTAATGTTACAAACAAAGGTATTAGCAAAGATTGCGAATCCCGAATCTCCACCATAACCGCCGTTACCGCCATTACCCGCAAAGACTCCGTTTGCACTATTTGCGCCCCTTGTGCCGTCTGTACCGTCCGCCCCACTTCCTGCAACAAGTTTCAAGTTGCCTTTACCTGTTATTTCTATATTATAGGCGTTGATTGCAGTACCGCCGTTTCTACCACCAATGCCGTCCATTCCGTTTTTGCGAATATAGTCGGTTGCACTTCCGGTTATTTCACCGTCTACCATAAAACCTTCGGAATTTAACTTGTATACCGAAGATGCTATAATTTCGTTGACTCCCACCATTTCTAACGTTACGGTAGCCTCGGGACCAAAATCCACAACGTAATCGCTAAAACCGTCGTTTGCGGTGATTCCAATATTTTCAAACAAAACATAAACGTAGTCGGTTGTTAAAAAATAAAAGAATAAATCGTAAATTCTATTGTTGATTCCGTCAAATCCACCTAATATCTCAATATACTGAACGTCATCGGAGACTATTACGGTAGTGTTATTCGCTTCGGTTGGGAGCGCTCCAAGATCAAGTATTACCGATTTCATGTCGTCAAATACGTCCGCCTTGTTGTCTATATCCGCCCATTTTGTCGGCTTGATATATTTCACGTTTCCCGAGATTTCAAGCGTAACAGTATTACTCTTTATTCCGTCGACCGACATTGCATATATCATAACTCGTCCGCTATCCGCCGATGGATTAACGGTAAATACATTGCCCGATATACTCCCTAACTGTTCTCCCATTTCAAAGTGATAGGTTACGTCCAAAAAACTTGCATTTTCGGGAGTAACCGCAGCGTTAAACGTAACCGTATCATTTGCTTTAAGTTCGGTCGTTTTGTCCGTTGTCGATATAACTACGCTTTCTACGGGAATGGGAACGATATAAAATGTAATATCCTTTGTGATTTTACCGACAGTAACCGAAACTGTGACTTCAGTTTTTGTTTCAGACAAACTGACAAACAAAATTTCGTTGCCGTCAAGTACTGCATTCTCTTCACCTTCGATTATTGAATATGTCGCAATCTTTTCTGTAGCATCCAAAGGAGTGACGTCAATCTCGATTTTTCGTTTTTCGCCAACGCTTACGCTTACACCGTCGTTTACGATAATATCAAAATTTTCAACTTCTATCTCAACTGTTTCAAAAGCTAAGTTTGCGGTTTTTCCGTCGGCACGAGCTAAAAATACTATTTGCTTGCCAACTTCTTTTGTCGTAACCTTAAAAACGTTGCCATTAAACTCAATATATTCTTCACCTTCCAATATCGAAATTTCAACATTTGGATAGGTCGCATTTTGTGGCTTCACCTCGGCATTAAGCGCAACAACCTCGCCATATTTAACAAATGGAGAACTGTTTGAAGTAAAACTTATAGATTCAATCGGAGTTTTTATTATTTTTATCGTTATGCTTTGGGTAAGCACTCCTAATTTTGCTTGAATTTCTATTTCGCCCTCGGGCGCAGTATTGCTTATTCTTAAAACTCCCTGACTATAACTATAATATTCGCTCTCGGGTACTATCAATTCAGCCGTACCTATAGTGCAATTCGCAGGTGTCACCTCACAAGTGATTTGCGTAGTTTCGCCTCGTTTCAATTCATAGTTTGTAGCGCTTAAATTTAGTGTACGCGGTTGAATGGTAGATATTTTAACAGTTACTATATTACTTTCCTTGTTCCCTGCGAGCGCTTTGATTTGCAATTCGTCGGTATAATCGGCTTCGTTAGCAATTTTAAGCACACCGTCAACTATGCTCGCGATGTTTTCACCCTTTAATATGCTATAAGTTATCGGGACGTCATCTGCATAATGCGGAGAAACCGAAGAAACTAAGTTATATTCGTCGCCTGCTTTAAGCTCCGGGATTTCCTCTAATACTATTGTTTCAACGGGAGTGCTCGCAACTGTCATAGTAACGCTGTCGGTGATTTCACCAACGGTCACTTTTATGGTTACATTAGCGCCAACGATTGCATCCTTGGTAAATAACAACTTATCTTCTTTAATTAAAACCCAATCATAATCTTCTACTATCGAAAATTCAAAATCCGATTTGTTTTCGATATTTTTAACTATGGCGTATATATTACATACCGCCCCTCGATATGCTTCGCCCTCAATAACCAATTCAACCGAAGCCTTATAGCCATCGCATGCAAAAAGAGTTGCCGACACAAGCAACAGCAAAGCTATTATGGTTAATGTTAAAACGAGCCTACTTCTTGTCATACATACATTATACAACAAATAAAGAAGATTTTATATTAAATATTTAATAAGGCTGTCATCCTTAAGCGTAGTGCAACGGTCTCGAAATATCTAATCCGCTTTTTTAAAGTGTATCGTGCAATCTATATTGTCATTCTATGCAACGTCGAAAAATGACGATGAATATGTCTTGACTTATTATATTCGATTAAATATCTTAATACACAACACCGTCTTATCGTCCGCGTGACCGACAAACTCTGAGTCGTCTATTATAACGTTCGCTAGTGTATCGGGGTTATTAGTTTTGTTTTGTTCGCTTATTCGGATTACTCCGTCAGTACCAATAGAATCGGTTATACCGTCACTATACATTATTATCATATCACCGTTTTTTATCGCTTTACGCTGAACCTTGGGTTTGACTGTTTCCAATATTCCCAAGGGAAGAGCTCCGCCCTCGATAATATCGTAGGACTCCTTTGATTTGATTACGCTTTCTACTCCGCCGAGCTTAATAAAATCGGCAATTCCAAGTCGTAAATCGATTACGGCTATATCCAAAGCGGAAAAATTTTCACCGCTCCTTGCGGAAAGTAACTTGTTTATTATCGTCAACACAATACTTTCGTCAATACCTGCCTTATAAAACGCTTCAACTAACGATATTGCTCTATTACTCGTGTCGTTTGCCTTTTTGCCTGTACCCATTCCGTCACAAATGGCAAATAGTACCTTGTCGGGCGATATTTTTATACAAGAATGTGCGTCACCGCAAGCGTTCCCCTCTTTACTACGCTTGGCAATTCCGCTCATCAAGTCAAGTTTTGGAGCGCTGACATAGGTTAGGTTGATAACTCCGTTTGAATAGGTCTTATCCGACTTTACCATATTACCCAAAAGTTTATTAATTGTTTTGTCTAGTGCCGCTTTGTTTTCGTCGCACTCTCTAACGGTTATAACCAAGTTTACCAATTCGCCATTTCTATATACGACCGCTTCTGACGCTATCACGTTTTGAGCGGATAAAGCGTCAATAAGTTCTCTTTCTTTGGCAGAATCAAACGATACCGCTTGCTTAATTTCGTTTGCAAAACCGCAAATCATACCCGATAAACCGTTGATTTGCTCAATCATTAAAGTTTTACAAGCGTTTACGCTATCGTTCAACTCCTTTTTTACAATATAATTATCCATCATTTCTTTACAAGAAGTAAGAACTCTTGAACTTTTTGTGCAATATTCCACTAAAAAAGGAGGCATTTCCATAATGCTGACTCTATTTGATTTGATTGCGTTTTTAATTAGGTCATAAAAAACGGCTGACGTCTCAGCTGTTAGCATTTTTTCACATTCGCTCTTTTTAGGACAAGTGCTACACATCGAAAAAGCGAGTTGTTTTGCCAAAAACTGTTGATTTTCATCTGGCTCGGTCAATTCCTCTTTATCACCGTCAAGAATAACCGCCATATCCTTTAACACCGCCGATATTTTATTTAGTCGCTTATATAAATCATAGCGGTTTCGGTTGACTAATGTTCTTACAGCGTATCCTCTTTCAACACCGATATTCGATAAATATTTGTTTATCAAACTATTTGGTAAAACAGCAAATACAAGCCCACCCACAAACAAAAGAATCGCATTAATATAAGAATAATTTGGGAATAATTTGAACCCAAAGCCTATAATTAAATCCACAGTGGGTAGCACCAAAAAAGAAAAACGGCGATAACCTTTTACTAGCAAGAGTAAAACGGCGGACACAGTGCAGAATAAAAAGGCTGCTGTGTTGCCGTCGGATAATAATGCTCCTATGCCTACAATGATTGTGGCAATACAACCTTTTTCACTATAAAAGTAACTTACAAACACCGCAAAAAATGCAAATATAATACTTGAAAGGTAAATCGTATCTATTTTTAATCTATATAGTCCTAGTGAATATACGAGAAGCACCAAAGATAAGGCTATTTGTTCTATACTGATTAATTTGTATTTTAAGCCCTTAATAAACAGAAGATAACATACAACAATACAGCAAAGCGTAAACACCGCCGAAACGGCTATGTTTACAAACGCCCAAAGAGCGTTTTCAAGCGATAAGCCGTAGATAAAGAAAAGCGGTAATTCGCTGATTATCGTATATATCGCAGAAAAAAGCGGCTTAATCTTTTTCTTTAATTTTCTATGTATGGTATATGCCAAAAAGAAGACAAACGCAGGCGACAAGGCTACAACAACCGTTTGCCAACGAGGATCAAATATCACCATAGATAGCAACAATATGGGCGTCAATATAAGTATATTTTTGCGACAATACACCAACCCTACAAATAAAGAAATCGCCAACGTCGAAATTTTACCGAACACCCGCGCATTTGCAAATATTAGAGTTGACAGCGTGATTACTATCCATACTCCTATCTCTTTTGGCTCTATTTTCAACTTTTTTGTCATTAATACACCCTTATTGCCTTTGCCTTTATTGTGATGATGTAGCCGTCGTTATCAGTGTCAATCTTAACCAAGATTTTTTCATCTTCCAATTCGAAAAAATCCGACAGCATATCAAAGGCTTGACTTTTTATAAGATCCTGCAAGCCTTGTTTACAGTGCAATCGGTCTGTCGTCAACATATTTTTTATTCTATTATTCAATACAGTATTTTTCATCTACACCTTCTTTAATATTCGTCTTAGTCCCCCCAAAAGCCCTCTAAAATTGTCGGTTGCATCAAATATCTCGCCACTCCCTACCGAAATATATCTGGCAAGCATTTTTATTGCAAGAGAGTGTTCTTCGTGTCCTAGTCCTGTATAATCCAAAGCGTGGTCGTCCTCGGGAATACAGCCTATAAGTCGAATTTTGAGAAGATTGGCTATTTCCTCGGGACTTAACATGCTTCCTTCTACGACTAAATCTCCCCTTACTCTATTGACAACTAGCGAAGCACGCTTGATTTTCATTTTGTTTAAAACGGATATAACCTTGTCGGCATCTCTAATTGCCGAGGGTGTGGGTGTGGTTACAACTATAGCTTCGCTTGCGCTGTCTACCGCCCTTGTAAACCCCTCGTCAAGTCCTGCGGGACAGTCAATTAAAAGGAAATCACTATCTTCCTTTAATTCGAGCATAACCTTTCTGAAATCTCGTAGCGGTATATCTTCGCCACGAATAGACGGTAAAAGCCTAAGCGATGTGTTAGGGTGCTGTACAAGTGCTTGTGATAACCTACATTTGCCCAAGATAACGTCGTTTAAGTCATAAACGACATTCCCTTCAAGACCTAAAACAAGGTCTAAATTATTAAGGGTAATATCGGCGTCAACAACAATAACACGAGATTTGTTTTTAGCAAGAGCAAGTCCCAATCCCGCCGTTACCGTAGTTTTCCCGACACCACCTTTACCCGAAGTTATAACTATACATCGTCCCATAGTAAAAGTATACATAGTATTGAAAGGGTAGTTTTGATAGAAATGATAGAATTATGAAAAATTTGATAGAAAAAATGCTATTTGCAATCTACAATTTAGCGGCGTAGCGATAGGGATTTTCGCTAC
>CALYRM010000011.1 GCA_945482995.1 uncultured Clostridia bacterium
TATTTATTATATATTATTTATATAAGTTATTCAAGATACTTTAAACTAAATTTCTCTTAAAAACTCAATTTAATGTAGTCGTTGCTGCCACTACTCAACGTTTGACTTATCTTGCCTACCGTTATGGTAATAAGCAAGTTATAAGAAGCTTCATAGTTGCCCGGTTTTAACTTACTTGCGATTGTCGGTTCAACGCTCCTATCAAAAGTCAATCTTCCTACATTCTTGTTGGTCATATTGTAAATATCCACGGTAACCAAACCAAAGATTGTTGTATTGAAGCTTCCGTCTGTTTCATTTCCGCTAAGCGTTATTATGTCGGACAATTCTAAGCTGCTGTTTGGCGTGAGCTTAACCTTTAATACGGCGATATAAAGTCTTAATACCAATACTCCATCCTCTTCAACGCACATTTCCTCGCTAAGTTTCGAGGTTGCCTTGAATGGGGTGTCAACGCCGTTTCTGTCAACATAGTACCACATATAGGTTGCGTATTCGTTTGCTTCTAAACTCAACTCGTACTTAGGTAATTCAATATATCTACCGATACCCGAATACTTCGTTGCGCCAAGCTCGTTACCGTCAACGTCGTGGAATACGTACTTAACTTGTTTTACAATGCTAAGCTCACCCTCAACAGTGCCGGTGTAACTATCTGATTGAACGCTAACTCTATACTTATGTTCGCCAACCTCAACAGGGAATCTATTTGACGTCCAAACATTGTCTAAGAAGTATTCAACCTTGACGGACGCAATTCTTCCGCTTACATAGGCGGTAATCTCTTTATCGAAGCCGTCATAGATTTGATTTACATTGGATACGATTATTCTATCCGAAATATCCTTCTTGACAACTTCGTACTTGCAAGCCAAAGTCTTGACGTAATCGATTGTGCTGTTCTTGTATGCGATTGTTATCTCTACCCAATAGCTACCGACTTCGGTAGGAATATCTGTTGTAGAAACGATATTCTCTTTGTCTCGGCTATCATAGAAGATTTGTGATAGAACCTCGAAGTCGCCGTCTTTTAGAGTGTAGAGTTTAACGTTTGTATCGCCGTATACGCTTTCGATGTATGCTTCGCCTTGCTCGTCCACCGCATTGGTGTTAAGAACTATCTTAGACGCTAAATCGTCGGTATCGACAACGGTGTAGCTCACTATTACATCTGAACCGTTAAGTTTTAAAATACTACCGTCAGAGCCTATAACAACAGCCTTGAATGTGATTGTCGAGCCAATATCGGTTGCGGTGATGTGGAATTCGTTTGCATTGTCGGAAGATATATCGATTACTACGTTGCCAACCGTCTTGCTTACAGGCAACCAGCATACCGACAAGGTCTTTTGATATACGTTCTTACCGTAAATTACGCTTACCTCTAATTCGGGTAAATCGTTTGCGGTGATAACCTTACCTACTTCAATTTGACGTTCAGCGCCACCGATTACTCTGTTGATTGATGTAATATAGGAACTATATACATTCAAAACAACTTCCCTTGTCCAAACAATGCCAATACCGTCAACCTTTGCTTGTAACTCATAGCTATCTTCAATAGCAAAGCTTGGTACCTTCGTCCAAGTAACGTCGAATACAGGCGTATCGATTACTACAGGATTAGCGCTCGATAAATCGTAAACGGTTTGTTTTATTTCGGTTGGAAGTGGCGATTTGCTACCTCTTCTTATGCTGTAGTAGCTTGCAAAACTGTCGTACATTACAACTCTATTAGGTGTGATTTCGACATCAATTGCTACCTCTACACCATAGACGGAAGCTATTAACGTGTATGTATTGTAGATTCTCTCGCCTTTTGCGTTCAACCTATACATATCCTCAATCGTCCAATCGGTCAAGGTATGCTTACCGTCTTGGTCAACCCAAGTCAAAACGCTCCAATTAGCGATTACGTTGACTGTGCTACCGTCCTTGAAGGTCAACCAAAGATCTTTCGGTAGATAGAAGTATTCACCAAAGCCTGCTACAATATTTTCCAACGGCATTAATTCAACCTTGTCGCCAATTCTATTGGCTACATATTGAACTCCGTCCAATTCGGTTAAATCTTTATTCGTGACTACTACCTGTACGGGTACAGCTTGATAGCCGCCTAAATCGTTGCCGATATAAACGAACGCATAATACAAGCCGCCGTCTAAGCTTAAATCGATATTGCGTAAATCCCAACCACCGTTTGCGGTTAAGCCGTTAGCTGCCACAATCAAGCTATTGAAGGTAAAGCCGTTTAGACCGTCATTTTCAATTCTTAAAGTGAAGGAATCATCTTGCATATATTCCTTAGCGTTCTTGATTCTGAATACTCTCGTTGTGCCGTCGCTAAACGTTGCTATTACATTTCCCTCAGGCAAGCTCACTGTTGGATTGAATTGGTCTATAGTCAAGCCCGACAAGCCCTCTATTGAAGTTATGAGCTTTTGTTTTACGTTCAAGGTATAACGATATTCTTGATATCCGCCGATATCGTTACCTATCATTGCGACCAAATCAAAGGATCCGCCAGAATAGTCAACGTCGTTATTTGTGAAGCTTGAGCCATTATGTAGGTATTTTACATTATAAACAAAGCCCTTATACTCTATCGTTTCGGGTAGTGAATCTTCAAACGGATCGATTAAAGGCTTGAAGCTATCTTTAATGTCTTGTGTAGCAATGGTCATATCTTTAACCTTTACCGTTCTATATTCGTTTCCGTTCATTAAGTATACTTGTTGATATCCGCCGATATCGTTGCCGATATAGAGAACTATTCTTGCGTTATCGTTACCCTTGTAGTCTACCTCGTTACCATATTGGTCAACAAAGCTGTAATCCTTAATTCTAAATCCGTATTCATAGCCTACAACCTTTCCGTTTGCCAAGGTAACCTCGAGTCTATCGCCACCTATTTCGAGTTTTTCCATCGGGTTGAATTCGCCCGATGCGAAATACTTATCGAAAATATCATAGGTATTGATAATGTCGCCGCTTTGTCTAATATACAAAACGCTCTTGATTATCTCGGAGTCAACCTTGACTGTAAGCTTAAATTCGTTGCCCGCGCTATCCGTGGTTACGTAGCCTGCAACTTCGTTACCCAAAGCTATCTTTAGAGTTACGAGTTTATCTAAGCCGTTATAGTCGTAGTTGAAGCTATCAACTAGCTTAGCGGTAAGCTTGACAGCCTTATCCTTGCCTGTGTTTGTTTGATAATCTAAGTCCTTGGTATCGGGTATATATGCATTGACTTCAAGGAGCTTTCCACCTATGTAGATTAAGCCGTCTACGATAGTCAAAGGATTGGTATATGCGCTTATCGGTAGGTTAATCACACCATTACGGTCGATTCCGTCAAAGTACATGTTGTCGTAGCCTGTTATTCTATCGTCAACTTTCAAACGACATTCTACCCATTGATAACCGCTCAAAGAATTACCTGTACGGATATAGGCTTCAATCGTATCCATTCCAAAGTGATATGTTTCTCTTATTCTGAAAGCGTTTTCAGAATCGACACTCATTCTGATTGGGTGACTGGTGTCGCCGTTATAGTAAACGTTTACAAATGCGGGAACTTGGTTTTGACTATCGAACGGATTGAATACGAACGGGGTATCATTGTCGTTCAATGCCTTTACGGAAGTTGCAAGCATCTTATCTACAATGATATTAACCGGCAATTCTTGATAGCCGCCTTGAACATTACCGATCAATACGAAGGATTGTTGTGAGTTACCGATATAATGATAATTGATATTTGCATAAGACCACAATACGTTCAATATTCCCTTTTCACCTGAGGTATAAACTACTTCAACAGTGTTAGCAGGAGTATTGGTTGCACCGTCAATTCCGCCGTAAGGTCTTATAACCTTAGTCCAAACGCCGTTTTCGTCAACATCGGTAGCAACTCTCTCTATCTTTCTGTTTGCAACCTTTAACAACATTTGTACGTCTTGGTATCCGCCAAGTCTTGAACCAACTCTTGCAGTCAAAACATAGTAGCCGCCCTCGTAGAAGTAGTTGTTGTTATTCAAACACTCTTGACGACCATATACTATGCTGTTGATATCGTCAATCATTGCTTGAGTTACCGCTTGAGCGTTGCTGATATTTGCCAATACGTCCAAAGTACCTGCCAAGCGTTTACCCTCGCCGTCCTCGAACAATACCTCGATACTGCCGGGCAATGCACTGTAATCGTATGGGTCGATTTCAAATTCGTCTTTTTCTACCGATACAATCTTTCTGCCCTCAATTTCTACAAATGCAGTTACAGAGTGGTAACCGACCGCATCGTTACCTACGACAACGTTTTTGATTTCTTGCGTTGTGCCGGCTGTCGAGTAGAGATAGCTTATATCTGCCTTTGACCAATCTGCAATCATAGAGTATCTAGTTGCTACACACCAGCAATCGCAGTCGTCAGTGCAGTAAACGCCCTCGCACTTTGTACAGTGACAAATGTCTCTTGAAACTATATCTTGACCTATCTTTGCTCTGCCGATAGTTACAGATAAGCTTTCGGGCATTTCTATATCGTATGGATCGACGTAGATTATCTTAATCGTTTGACGTTTTAGTTCCTCAATCTCTTCAATTACGTTTTCTAACGCTTCCACGTTGTTTGCGGTAGAAGCTTTCAAGAGATTCAATGCTTTGATTACGTTACTTTCAGCTCCACTTACTCTATTGTCTATTTTCAAACTCGTGATAAGCTCTAAAATTGCGTCGATATGCGGAGCGAACAAGCTTTCGTAATTCTCGATCGTTATATTGTTTTCATTGAAGTATGCGATCGAAGTAAAGTTAATATTTGTGATGTTAGTACAAATCTGATCGATAAATTGATTGTATGCAGCTTGTTGTTCAGGGCTATCTAAATTCACAAAGCTATCATAGATTACATCACGATTTACCTTATACACCTTGAACGTAAAGGTTTGATAACCATACTTTTCGTTACCGATTGTGATACTTGCAGTGTCCTCGTTCTTTGTCCAGCTTACGACCTTAGCCAATACCTCGTCGGTTACTACCTGTGAATGAGCAAACTTGAAGTACAATACGTTAGGATAGCTTACTGAAGAGAATACGTCGTCAACAATGTATTCAAGCAATTCGTTATGTTCTTCGTCGATGTATGACTTGTAGATGGCGGGAGTAATAATATTATTTCCGTTTACTACAGTTACGTCTTGACTTACCTTACGGTTCAAAACAATTGCTCTAAATTCAATGTTAATGTAGCCTACCCTTGGAGTACCTACTTCAAGGTCAACGCCGTGTGTTCCATTGTTCTTTTCGGAATAGAATTCCTTGCCGTTATAGTCAACGTCAATGATATGGTCAAACAGCCAGGTTGCATTTAGATTTCTTGTAGTGCCGTCCTTAGCAAAATATGCGGTCAAGGTGTTGGTTACCTCGCTCCTTGCGTATAGATACTTAGTTTCGCCTCCCTCTCGATATGTGCTTACCGTTACAAGTGTTGTTGTTTGTTCCAATGGATCAATCTCGAAGTAACTATTTTCTCTTGAATAGGTTACTCCGTCGATTTCATAGGTAAATCCGAAGGTTACAAGTTTACCATCAACGTCCTTTGCGATTATATCGTTACCGTTATAAATCTCGCTTATTGTCTTATCCATTACGTTGACCTTGACAGGGAATACTTGATATCCGCCAATATAATTACCTATTCTTGCATATATCGAAGCGTTGGAATTATCAACATCACGACCTAAAACGTAAACGTCATAATTCTTGTTTGTCCACTCAACCGCCATTGAACCCTCTTCGCCATTCTTAAATAGAATTGTAACGGTGCTTGTCAAGTCGTCGGTGCTGAATGGATCTATTGTGATTTCCTCAGGAACAAGCTTATCTATTTCTCTATTAATAATTCTTACTGTTACATCGTAGTATTGATATCCTACGTTGCTATTGCCAACTTGTGCAATTACCGTATATTCCTTGTACCAACTTATCGAACCGTCTGGGTTTACAGTCTTGCTTGCATAACCGTTATAGTCATTAATAACGCTATTCACGTCCCAAGTTACATTGACTGTTCCTGCAATGTCGTCTTCGGTTCCCGGATTAAATCCGCCGAAGATTACAGGTACTGTGGTCGGATAACTCTCGTTAAGTCTTGGGTCTAAACTTGAAGCGTTTGCTGAAATACCGTACGGATCAAACCAAATAGAGTTGCCTGCGTTGAGTTGGAATTCAGTTATATCTCTATTCTCAACCGTAACAGGTACTTCAATCAGTTGATAACCGCCCAATGCGTTACCAATCTTTGCAATAACGTTTGTAGTACCGCCTCTTACTGACCAAATATCGCCGATTGATGTCAAATCCCAAGTTACGTTGTTGAACTCGAAGTTGGTGTCATCGGTAAATCTTACCGTTAGGCTCGTCGGATAACTCGATTTGTCAAGCGGATTACGAGAAGTATCGTATGGATCGAATACGAAGGAATCAATCAATAAATTCTTAACAATCTTAGGTTGAATTATTACCTTGAAGTTTACCGTTTGATAACCAACTTCGTCGCTACCAATCTTAGCCTTTGCGTTGTATTCGCCACCTGTGTAGCTTTGAGAAATCTCGGTCAAATCCCAAATAATCGGATAGTAGCCAGAGGCTTGAGATTCAAATATTACGTTACCCAATTCGCTAGCATCTGCCGTCAACAATTCATATAGGTTGAAGCCGTTTTCAGGATATAACGTCTTATCAAGAGCGTAATCGGTGTACAAATAAGGATTGAACACATAAGATTCTCTTACTGCTCTCAAATTAATGCTTGCAATCTTTCTGCTTGCAATCTCAATAGGTACTTCGATTGTCTGATAACCACCGAATGAATTACCAACTTTTAGATGCGCATAGTACGTACCACCTCTATAATCTAGTTTGATATCTGTGGTATTCCATACAACGCCGCCTGCATCCTCATAGTAGCCTAATAAGGTGTATTCAGCTTCAAACGTTGCAGTCTTGCCGTTCTTGTAAATGATAGTTACGCTACTTGGATAACAATTCGTATCGTACGCATCGGTTGGATCTACAATCTTTCCGTTTTCTATGTCGTATACGACTAATTCGGGTTTAAAGTCAAGAAGCTTCAACAAATCAGACTCGATAGCGGTATTGTAAATCGTGCCACCGTTAGAAATTATCGTGCTTGTGCCTAAGTAGTCGATATAGTCGACGATTTCGCCGTCAGCATTTCTCTTGACGTATAGCATATGCATTGGGTCGATTACGTCAGATAATCCTTCAATTACGTAAGTCGAAACCGTTGCATCCATAATTGTTATTGCAACGTCAGTGGTTTGATAGCCTGCTAATTGAATTCTTTCAAGTTCCTTAGAATCATCGCTTGTGATTCTGAATTGGGCTTGGGTGATTCCGCCCTTGTAGTTGTTATTGACAGTCGACAAATTCCATTCTACTCTTTGCTCAACATAGTCGTTTTCGCCCTCGTACTTGACATATAAGTATCTCGGATACATATCAATATTCAATGCGTCAACAACGGTTGCATCACCGGTAAAGTGGTATGGGTCGAAAGTCAAATCCAAGTCGTAGTAGTTTCCATCCTCGCCAAGTAGTTTCCAATCGGTCATAACGTATGACTTGATTGTTATAGTAATATTCTTATATTCATAATAACCAATATCGATATTACCAATCCTAGCGTTTACCCTATACGTATAGCCTGTGTATACCGGAAGAATCTCAGCTTCTGTAATATCCCACTTGATATTATAGAGTTGAGGTAGAGAGTTTCCAAAGGTTGCATACACTTGGCTTGGAAGCTTGATCTCTTCATACGGATTGAATACCAATGTACCCGTTCCGTTTTCGTATCCGCCGTTAGCGTCCGGGAATATGATTCCGTTAAGCGTGTTCTTGTTGACTGTAACAGGAATTACAACTTGGTAGTTACCGACAATACCATCGCCAAAGGTCAAGTATAGCTTGTAAATGCCGCCCAAGTAGGATTCGCTTAATTCGCTTGCGTCCCATTCAACAACGCCCGAGCCCGTGCCTTCGGTACCGTCAAACTTCTTAATAAACTCGTTTTCTCCGTTTCCGTCGGTCATTGTTACGTAAATAACTGACGGTAGGTTCTCGATAAAGTTCTTAACCTCGTAAGCTTCCAAAACTACAGGATAGTCAAAGTTGCTACCCGTGATAATGGGAGCAGGATAATCGGTGCCGTCAATATTTACCTTTAAGCCTTGGTCATATTTAACTTTACGAGCGGCGGATTGCGGAACATAAACCTCTACATATTGAACATAATTCAATACATGTCCTTCTATGAAGTAGCTTGTATCGCCCTTTGACGGATCGATTTGGAATATTGAGTCTGCCCAAGATACGTTGAGATTATCCAAAGCAACGTTTTCTGTTCCACCAGGAACGGTGCCTGCTGCAAATTTATTGATTTTTGCGGTTGTTGGCAAATGCTCCATATAATCAACTACACCGTTCTTGTCGTAGTCAAGGTCAAATACATCGGTAACCTCTCTCTTGTTCAAGTTGCCTAATACCGGTTCTAAAACGCCGGAATCGTCAACGTTGATTGTGATATTTTGATTATTCGACGTGTCGATACCTGCAAGCTTCAAGCCTTTCATATCAATCTGAACTTCCCAATACTCCCCTGTTGCCGGAGTTTGAATACTTATCATTATTTTACGAATAGCACTCATCTCTCCATTAAGTTCTGCGTCGGTCATCTCCAATAACAAGAAGCACTCGGAGCTTTCGGTGATTGTAGGCAGAGGCAAGAACCTTGACAACAAGTCGAATATGATATTATTCGCTATGTCTTTGATAGCTGCTTCTGCAACATTTTTAATAGTAGTGCTGACATCGAAAGGTATCTTTGAATATAGGAAATTCAAGAGCATGTCGTAAATTTCGTAAATCATATCGGTATTTTTTACGTTGCTTGGATCTACGCCGTCGACCTTTAGCGCTCCCGATAATGCACCTACTATAGTTTGTGGCAAGCTTGATAGCAATCCGCCTACGAGCAACGGGTTCAAATCAATTCTTATGTTCGAATACTCTTCGCCGGATTCAACGGGAACGCCCAAAGCACCGACCTTACCTTCACCAAGCGTTATGGTAAAGCCTACGACGGGTTTACTTAAACCGGCATTCAAGTCTGCTGCTGTGATTACTCTGCTACCATCGTTGATCACGTGAGAAATATCGGTCTTGTCATCTACGCCGGAATTTACTCCTGTCTTCTTGTTTAGCATGCTGTGCAAGTCAAGAGGAATCTTGAAAGCATTTTGATATAGATTAATATTCCAACTAAATATGGATAACACTATGTCGATATCAAGCACTAACTGATCTTGATACCAATAGATACCCTTAACCCATTTACCAATAGTACCAAATTCTTCTTTCAAAAGCTCGGTATGGAAATCTAAGCCGTGTATAAATTGATTCTTTTTCTCGTCAGCGGTCTTACCAATTCTCGTTAAATCAAAGGTCGTTGATCTTGCTTTACCCGAAACGACAGTAGCACCCGACGCATCTACATAGTTTGCGTTAGATCTCAATGTGAGTGAAATATCAGAATTCAAGGCGTCTAGTATGTTGCTAACTGTGTCCGCTATAATCGAGCCCGGATAGTTGTTCTTCAAACCGACTAAACCACCAAGGTTGATACCTGAGAAGTCGTCAAGTTCTTCTACCTTATTTCCGACGGTGCTATATACGATATCTTTTAATAGATTACCCTCTGTCTTATAGCCAATCTTAAATTGATTTAACATAAATGAAATCGTGCTACCAATCGGTTTGCCGTCATTTTCAAGTTTTTCGCCATTTTCGTTTACATCATAGCTTGTAACCGATAACTTCAAGGAGTCGAAGCCGTTAGCCATTTTGAGCTCTAAGTCAATCAAGGTATCCTCGGGTATTTCAAAAGCTACACCAAACATTTTGAAAAGCTTATTAATCATATTAGAGTTGATGCTAAGCTTAATGTCTTCGCCTCTTATGCTGTCCTTAATGTAGTTACCTACCGAAACGTTTATTCTTGCATTTTGAATAGTTTCGGCGCAGTTATGTTCGACGGCAGTCAAGTTGCCGAAAGAATCCCTACAAGTACCATTTGACAAGCAGTCGGGATTTGTACAACCGCAACTCAATTTTTCAGGAGCTGCAGCTTCGACTTCTTCTTGCACGCTCTCGGTTGCAAATTGACTCTCGTCCATTTGTTCGATAAGCTTATTGATAAAGATTGTAACGTCCTTAGTACCTAATACGCTATATAAGATATCTCCGCCAATCTTCAACGAGCCGTTTGTTACGTCAACGCCCAACATATCCTTGAGTATAGCGGTCAAGCTGATACCCTCAATTTTTGTCTTGAACAAGCCTAAGCTACTCAAATCAAGATAGAACGAGCCTGCGGTGTTGGATCCCGATTCTTTTCTATCGTTGGAATTGTCGCCCCAATAGTAAATACCCAATAACTTATTGATATCAGAATTTCCTCTTTGATAAGTTAGCTCGATATTAATCTCGGTCTTTGTCCAATCGCTAAAGTCGATATCCCCTTTGATGATAAATCCAAACTTAATGTTGGAAGTCAAGTTCTTGTTGATATGAATTGCGTCCTCTGCAAATATGCCTGTATTTTCGAGAAGCTTTGTTAGCATATCTACAAGAGGATTGGTGTAACCCGACGCATCATGAGCCAAGTCTAAATCAATCTCACCGCCTAAATTTAAATGGAACTCTTCCATATCCATTAGGTCAACGAAGGCGTCTAGATTGCCGAACGAATCGATGTTTACAAATCGTCCGTCGGAATATTGTTCTCCCTCTAAAGTGTGCGGGAACTCTAAGAAAGTATTAATATTTTTGAAAGAGTTTCTTGCTGTCATTGGTATGCTGTTTATGTGTGTTCCGCCAACAACAGTTGTACCGTCGCCGATACGAGCCTTTATGCCTTGAAGCATAAGTTCGAAACCTAACCAGTCAAAATCGGCTGTGCCCAAAGATTCGCCGAACATATGCTCGTCGTCGTTCTTGTCTAGGTATAAACCTACGCCTATGGTTATTTCTTCTAGTATGCTTTCATTTTCTTCAAGCACCTTGTCGCCTGTATCGACAAACACTTCAAGCCTATCAAAGTCTGCAATGTCAGTGATGGTGTTTAAGATTCCGCCAACGGTGTCGTTTAATCCTGCTAGGTTGATTATCAATTTAATCAAAGCCATATTGATTGCTAAGCCCATTCTGCCGTTGCCTAAAGCAATAGCAAGCTCTGCTCCCTTTAAGCCTTGATCGTCACCAATCTTAGTTACAAAGGATTCTATAGCATTTTGAACGGCGCTCAAATCTAGTCCGAACGTGTCTACTATTATACCGTAGAAATCATTTCCGCTTTCTCCTGCTGCGCTCAACTCGTCGCCCCAATTGATGCCCACCAAGCCTGACAATAGACCTGACAAATCAACTTTCTTGACGCACAAGCCCTCGATATCCAATACCGGCAAGGACAAGTATACAGTTTCATTTTGGTTCAAATAGTACAAGCCAAGCAACAAGAAGTCTTTAATCTTATTACCTTCCTTGTATTCCTTTGATAACTCGAGTTTAAGCTCGGTGTTGTGAGACTCGGAAACGTCAAGAGCCATACCGATATCAACTCTTATTCTCGTATCGTAGAAATCTTCAGCAGAACCGGAGTTATCGATAATTACATTTATTAAATCGCCTAGTTCATTATCGGCACCCTTTGTCAAGTATAGATACTTGGATAACATATCTGTCAAATCCAATTCTACAGACTTGTCATTCGTGCCACCGTTCATTTGTAGGTAGATTGTTGTTTCAAATACAACCTGCAAATTCATTACGTCAATCCAATTCTTATACGCATTGTCGTTATTCGGACGTAAATCTGTTGCGAAATAATCGGTTGCCTTTAATTCGTCAATCAAAGCACCGTTCTTGTAGAATATACCTACAGAGGTATGTTCTCCGATGAAGTCTTTGTTAGCTTCGGTCAATAGCTCATATTCGCCACCGTTGCTAATCTTGACGTCTAAGCCCTTGAATATGGTGTTTTGATAACCGTTATTACCTTCTACGTCGCCTGCCCATTTCTTGGTCAGTTCGCTTTCGGTGTATAAGTAATCCCTTGCAATATCGCTTGCAACATAACCCTTTAATACAAGGTCATGGAAATTAACCTCGGTAATGTATTGATTGCCGTTTTGTCCGTTTACACCGACATGTAGTTTTAGATAACTATTATTGAAGTCGTCATAGCCTCTGGTTTCAATATAAATCACGTTGTTATCTGTAAATACAGTGTTGACTGCAAGCATTGCAAATACATTATTCAAGACATTCCTATTTAGTATTAGAAGCATTCCTTGGTTACCAACAGATACACCGCTTATGATATCGCCGATATGAGGTAACAGCGTCATAACTTTATCTAAAAGATTGCCTTTATTATTGTCGTCGCCACTTGTTGTCGTCTTACAGCTACAAGCACATTCGCCTGCACATAAGATTACTCCGTTCTTACCTACGCAAGAGCCGTTCGACAAGCAAGCCTCGTCAGTACAACCACAAGCAAGCTTACAGCATGTACAGCTACAATCGCCCAATGCGGAACAACGAACTATTACGTTATAATTCTCGTCGAATGTCAAGCAAGTGCCTGCTTCTATGCACTCGGGATTTGTACAACCGCAAGATAGCGGTGCGCAGGTACAACCACAAGCTGCGCCGTCGCAAATTCTGACACCGTTCTTGTCGTAGCAGCTACCGTTTGTCAAACAAGCATTTTCGGTACAACCGCAAGAAAGCTTACAACATGTACAGCTACAATCTTCTTTACAGGTCTTTTCGCCGTATGACTCGCACTTGCCCGATTTTAAGCAATCTTCACAAGTACAGCCACAAGCTAGCTTATCCTTTTCGACATCTACTCTATTGTCGTTGCTCGAGCTACCAAACTCTCCCTCACTAACCAAGCCGATGATGAAGTTTTTGATTGCCGATACAATGTCAACCTTGACATAGAACGGATCGATGCCTAAGATGCTCATATCTACGTATAATGCGGATTCGCTGTTTTGACCTGCGCCGTCAAAGTAGATAACAATAGGCTCGGTTACATCAACCAATACACCATTAACGTTGCGCTTGTAACCGTTTAGATAAATTGCAATCTTAGCTTCCGACCAATAAGTTTCAAGCGCATTAATCTTAATGCTGAAATCAATCGTGATAGCGGTATCTATTTGAGTTGTCAAAAGAATAGACGCCTTGATTGCTTGCGCTAATCCGCTTAAATCTAAGCTATCGCCCTCTTTATGGTCGAAGTATTCGAAAGGATTTAGAGTAACTTCGTCATAGTCAAGAGTAATATCAAGAGATGCCGAAACGATATATTCAAGACTTGACCAAGGCTTGTATTCTTCAAGAGTCAAGCCCTTTGTCATCGCCATTACACCATTTGAAGTGTATCTATACTCCTCACTAGCGTCATATGGACCGCTCTTGTCGAAGTAGTCTGGTAATTCAAAGCCTAATTCGAGATTTCCAATAGTCATTGAAAGTCCGAATACTTGCTTGTTGTAACCCTCTTCGTTCATATTTATAGAAATAACCGAATTGCTATCCGTTATTTTAATGCCGTCAATACCGCTACAAGACAAACCCTCGGGGTTGATATAGAAGTAATCGCCGTCATATCTTAGTCTATACGTCTTACCTTTATAGATTATGGATGGATTATCACGAGTCAAGTCTAATTGAGCAGTCTCGCCACCGTAATTAACGGTCAATACCTTCTTTTGTAGTGAGAACAACACGTCCTTTGATACCTTAGCGTCATTGCCTACTAATTGATAGCTAAATACGGACGAATTGGATTGTACCGCTTGATTTAGCAGAGTTATCTCACTGATATACATTCTTAGCGATTCGATTTCTTCGACATAGATTGCGCTAAACAATTCGTTCGTCGTCACCTCGCTACCGTCCAAGACGTACGAGATAGAATCTCTTGAGCTGTTAATCGCTACGGTAAAGCTCTTGGTCGCGCCATCTTTATAGCTTACATCAACAGTCCAAATTCCGACAGGTAAATTTCTTATTGCGCTCTCGGTCAAGGCAATTGTTTGTGCTTCTTTATCGATTTTGATGCTTGCATAGTCAACTGCATTTTCATAAATACTGTTGCCGTCTTTATCGTAGGAGAGTGTCGGAGCAAAAATCGAAGATTTATTTAAGTCGAGAGTTAATGCGCCGTTTATGTAGTCAAGAGTTAAGCCTAAGTCACCTAAGGAAACGTTGTAGTCTAAGTTGGTAAACATCTTCAATAGAACGTTTACCAGATTATCGGCAACTTTCAAACCAATAGTTCCTCTTCCTATTGTAATATCCTTAATTATAGATAAAACACCGGCAATAGAGAAGCCCTCGCCTGCAAGAGCATATCTATCATATATTGCAGACGGAGTGCTTTCGCTTGCTTCTTGTGTTCCGCCATTCTGCCAATAATCCAAAGTATCCGAAATGGAGATGCTTACTGCCGAGCAGGTTGCGAACTTAACAATCATAGGATTAGCGTTGATATAAATATCATCACCGCTAAAGTAAACCATAAACTCGTCAACATACGCGCCGTTATCACCCGTGGAAACACCATCTACAACGAGGTTGTAACATTTCTTTTGGAGCTTAGCGTATACCTTTACATTTCTATACGAGAAAGTTGTAAAATCAAGCGAATCGATATGAACTCTTAATATCAACTTGTAGTCGCCGTTAATTTCGCTCGAAGACAAACCAAGATTTAAGAGTACCGCACCGATTAGATCGGCTAAATCGTCGCCCATGTTGAAGGACGAACCGTTTGAGTTGTACTTGTCGTCAAGATTCGAAATATTGTTGTTTTCAATATCAACGCTGAAATCAATCTCGGTTGCAAGATACAATTCATTTAAGTCGTTTACAACGTCGGTATATTCCTCGGCAACAATTTGATAATTTTCATCGATAACCTTTGTAGGTTTGTAAGCATTATCCTTTGCCCAATACGTACTTGATACGTATCTTAAAAGGTTATGGCTTTCGTCTACTACTTGCCCATTCTTTTGTAGTATGGTTGCATAGTTTTTAAGTCTTAACGTCAACTCAAAGTTTTCAACGCCTAACGTCAAATCGGGTGATACGAATACGCTTACGTTGAAGTAGCCTGTAGCTAAAACGCTTTCTGCATTATTGTATAGCTCAAATTTCCATAAGCCTGTATCGAAGTTATTTGCGCTGACATAATCCAATACAACCCTGTTACCAACAATTGTAAAGTATTTGCTTAGTTCTTCCGAAGGAACAGCCTTAATTTGACCTTCCTTAGAAATAAACTTCGCTTTAACAACTCCGTCAAGGGCATTAACAAATTCGTATTCTAAGTCGGTTTCGACATCTTGAACACCAAACTTGTCGTTATTGTTTGGCAAACCTGAAATATAATCACTTTCGGTGATTTTTGTTACAGAGTCAACTAGAACGATGTTCATAGTGACACCGCTGATTTCGGGTAAAGCCATATTCAAGCCCAACAACTCTTCAACAATCATTAATACGTCTGCACCGATATTGAGAGTAATTGTGTCTTGGCTTGCTCCGAAGTGATTGATTACCGATAGTATAGTGGTTACTATTTGTGCAGGATTACCAAATCCCAATTGTTTTCTCGTGCCAACCTTAGCTGGGATTGTTACACTACCGCTGTCGGTTGTTATTATAAATTCATAATAAACACCTTGATTTGATTCGTTTAATGCTACCGCATTAGCATTATTCAATAGACTTATAGATGTCAAAGCTTCACCATCTACACTTACAATATCAAAGTAGCTTGAAATCAATTCAGGGGTATCCAAAACTATCTTTTCTCTAACGTCGCCCGATCCATTTATATTCAAGTTTTCAATGATAATCGAGTTGATTGCCTTACCCTTTAGAGCAACCTTGAATGGCACGTTATTCTTTTCTTCAAGATAGAAATACATTCTGCCCTTACTTGCAAGCTCGGGGTATTCCTTACTTAAATCGAAATTGATAAGCTCTTCCGTCTTTTCTTCCTCTGCAGCTTGAACGGTCTTTTCGCCCAACAACTCCAATACGTTGATTTTAATTGACGGAGTATCTGCCAAAACGCCGAAATCAATATAAGCCCAACCGTTCTTTATATATAAGGATAATAATAATTTAGGTGTGCTTGGGTCGGTTACGTTGATTAACTCAAACAATACTTCGTTTTCGGATAAAATTCTATTGATATCAATTCCGTCTAAACCGTTTCCGAAAATGCTATCAAGGCTGATATTTGCCATTAAATTCATTTGCATATTGTAGTTAGCGTCTTCAAAGTCAATACCCAAGTCTACCGTTTCACCAAGTAGGTTGGTAATCAATGTTGAAATGCTCCAATAGCCTTGATAAGATTCAGCATTGATTTCAGCGGAAGCGGAAATCAAAATGTTGTCGTTTGTGGTTAATTTACCGTAGGTCGGCAAGCTATTCTTTATATCCTCATCAAGTTTTTCTCTTATGTTCTCGGTGTTAAGCTTCATGCCTACGTTTGATAACGAAACCGTTATACTCGGATTTATGCTATAACTCGGCTCGTTTGTTCCAGCCTCAATATTTATTCCCAAACCCTCAACGGTGCTTAGCTTCAAGCCACCCTTTAATACGGCAGCATCTTCTAAGGCTTCTAACTCAAAATCGAAGCCCAACGAATTTAATAACTGCGCAACAATGCTTGGACTGATTTGTACTTGGACGCCTCTTTCTAAGGATACGTCAACTTTTTGCAATGAGTGGAGTACTAGTTGTAACGTATAGGCAATATCGGATAAGGATTTACCCGAAGAATTGTATTTATCAATACAACTTCCATCACTACAATACGGGCATAGCTCATAGCAACAGCCACGTGCGGTACAAATTGGATCGTAACAACCGCACTTCAAAGCGTTTTCTTTGTTCCAAACTGGTTTATGGCAGTTTATATCATCGGAAGGATTCTTTACGTATGCGCAATCGGTGCAGCTAAGTACACAGCTACCGCGTGCGACGCATTCCGCATTGTTACAAGAACATACCAATGTGGTAACTTCGCCTGCTTCTGTTACGTTGTGGTGAGTGCAATCGCAATTGTTTTTGCAATTACTACCGTCGCAAAGCATATTGTTAATACAGTTCTCGGAGTCACAACCGCAAGCAAAGTAGGTACACTCGCAACAATCATCTCCACATATTCTTGAACCGTACTCATTATAACAACTTCCGTTTGCGTTGCAGAGAATATTCTCGCAACCGCAGCTTAATTTTTCCTTATATAACAAGGAGTTTAAGTCAATTCCTACGTATTTAATTTGTACAATATTAAATGCAGGAATGTCTAAGTATAGAGTGCAACCCTCTTCGGCTAATCCGTCATAGAAAATGAAGCCCATTCTACGTCTTTCCTTGCCATACTTGCCACCCTCGTATAAGGTCAATGCAACTTGTGAAGCATTGATATTATTCAAATCAATACTTCCCTCGATAACCAAGGTAAATACCATTTGTCCGCCGAAAGGCTTTGTTATGAACTTGAATACCGAATCAAATCCCGGTATCAGTTGAGCAACAATTTCAGTAAAGTCGGTTGTAAGCTCGGTTTCACCATTTAAGCCCTCTCCGGGGGTTTCATCAAATTCGATAGCTACATTAAAGCTAATCTTTGTCATTTCCGAGAATAATTGATATTCGTTAACATCCTTTAATTCGGAAATTTCTTGTCTTGTAGTTTCATCTATAGCATAGAAAGGTATGTAGTGTTTACCTGTGTCAAGCGTAAAGTTGCCAACTTCTAAGGATATCGTTGACTTTTCACCCAAAAACTCGCCTGTTTCTACCGACCAACCGCCATAGAACCACAATGACAACGATGCGTCTAATTTTTCAAAGAAGGATTCATCATATAGGTTGCCCTTGTCTCTGAAAGCTTTTAGATTTTCCAAAGCAATATCGTATGCTTCCTTGCTTGCTTCGGTTGCACTGAGGCGTGCAAAACGCTTTACAAGCTCGTCTATTACGGTTGATTTTCCGTTTTCAACGTCAAACTCTTGAATCGCTTTCTTGATTGCAGTCAATTCCTCAACATTATCCGAAACAACCTCGACAGAATTCAAAAGCTTTATTAATGCAACCTTTTGAGCTTCTGTACGGATATCACGTGATAAGTAGTTGATTGATAAAGTCAAACCGCCGGCAGGAGCGTCTTCATAATTCAACTTTTCATGTGCCAAAAGCTCGAATAGATTTGATAAGATATGTGTTGTCGTGATTAATTGAATATGAGTTTTTGAAACGACAAAGGTATCAATCATTCCTGTAATAAGACTTGCCCAATGATCTCTTGACGATCCGTCGCAGGTGTGCTTGTCTTCAACTATTTCAAACACGCAGTCTTTGCTATGTGCGTAACACTCTTCCTTTGTGGAGTGAGTTGTACATTCGATAAACATACATGTAGTTGAATCAACGGGACACGTATAATCGGAAACGTGTTCCGGATTGATACAACCGCAAGACAAAACACTCTTATGACATTCACAAGGATTTTTACTATTTATACATCCGCCTTTTTCGGAGTCACATCTACATATTGGCATTCTAACCAATTCTTGCTGTATTACGCCGTCAACCTTTACAAAGGTTCCGTCCTCGGCTCTTACATTTTGATATACATATTTCCAACCCGAAATACATGTACCTGCTTCAATACACTCGGGATTCATACATCTGCAATCTAAGGCTTGGTGACAATTACACTTACAATTTTCGGTATCGTGACAATACAAGCCGTTGAGTCCGCAAGCGTTCTCATAGTCGCCTGTTTCATGCGCATACTTCAAGCAGTACTCGTCGGTACAGCCACAAGGTAGTACGCAACAAGAACAGCTACAATCATCTTGGCAAAGTTTGATTCCATTAATATCGAAACAACTTCCGTTTGCTAAGCATTGTGCTTGAATGCAACCACAATCAAGCTTATCGTCACCCTCGGCAGGAGTTTCGGTATCGGGTTCATCATCAGGTTTCGGTTCGTCCTTTCCGCCCACGCCCGACAATAGGTCATCTAAATTAACGCTTATCTTAATGTCGTACAAACCAATCATAGGAGCGTCAAGATAGAGAGCGTTATCCATTCCTACAAAATATGCTCTTGCAAATAAGGCTTGATTGTATTGTGAGTTGCCATGTGAATCCTCTCCAATCTTTTCTTGTACATTGATTGTTAGTAGCAATTCACTGAAAGCAATATTTTTCAAATTGATATTAGCTTTCACGTCAATTCCGATAAGCATATCAATATTATCAACAATATTGAGCGATAGTTGGTCGTTCAACAAATATTGAAGTACCTTTTCAAGGTTGATATGTGATTGAAGCATATCGACATCCATATTGATACTTGCTTCAAAGTAGATTGTTTCTAAAACAAGTTTTTCGGGAGCGGATAGGTCTAATAATGTCGTATATGCCGTTACGTCTTGCGTTCTATCCGGTCTTATTGACATATCGCCAAGCTTAACGCCGTCTATTCCCACTCTTGCCCTTAAGTAGCCGTATCTTGTTTCTTCACTTATTGCCATATCGTTTTCCAACTCAAAGTCAATTATTAATTGCTTGTTGGTAATGCTTAAACCTATGAAGCTCTCTGCAATGTCGGAATCAACTACTGAGAACGGTAACTTTATTTGTAATTCCTTTAAGAAGTAATCGAGAGCGATTTCGATTATATTACCGTTGAATACGATATTTAAGCCTTCGGGTAGGCTGTGGTTACCGTCTGCAATAACAACCTTGTCTACTATAGAAGAAATAAATCTTGCAATTGAATACCATTGAGGCTCATCTGATGCTGCAGAAACGCCACCGAAAATCGATTGAACCACGGAGGACAAGTCAACGCCGGTGATTAATACTCTCGGAATTTCGAACCATGGTAAATCGACATACAATTCGCCTCTTTCTATATCTAAATACAAGGATAAAGCAAGCGAGCCTATATCGTATACGTTATCTTTATAGTAAACCTCTAAGACTATTTCACTGCTCATATAATCGACTATTCCAAGCTTGACATCAAGGTTGAAGTAGAACGTTCCCTGCATATCGTCAAGAGTGAACGGAATATTCGCATTCTTTACAAGGCTCGACAATACTCCGCCAAAGTCATATTCGCCGTCGGGGAAGTTATAATCAAGAGAACCCGACGTGTTGAGATAGACGTGGTCATAGTCATCGGTTGTGCTATAACGAGATCCGTCAAACGGAATCTCTTGTTTTGTTCCTCTAAAGTTGTAATCTCTTATTACAAGGTTTAAATATGGATCTTCTTGTCCGCTTACCTTAGAGTTGAAGGAAATATTTGCGGAAATTTTTCTCTTGAACAAGTCAAGGCTTACGCTAATTTCCTTTAATTCACGAACAAGCGCTTCGGTATTCAATATTTCAAGTCCGATTGCGTTCAAAATATTCTTGTTGAATATTACCGACAATGCGCCGTCACCAACCTGTAATTTGGAAACAAGCATTGTCAAAAGCTGAGCGGTAGTGTAGCCGCCTTCTTCACCGGCTTCCGACACTTCGTCTTTTGGTGTTCTATTCAAAAGGTCGTAGATCAATTCCTTTAAGTCTAAGCTTTCGATTAACTCAGTTAATCCAAGCTTATCAAATATGCTCTTGATATTGAATTCGACTCTGATATTCAATTCGTCGTCAAGAATAGGTGCGGATAGGTATAAATAACCTGTTCCGTCATAGTAAAGGGTGAGCATATCCTTATCGGTTGCGTATAGGTGCAAGAATAATTCGGTATTAGATAAATCTTTAATATTTAAGTTAATATTAAAATCTAATATCAATTTATTTGTAGAACTGCTTTCCACTACAAGCGGTATATCCGACAATCCTAAAACGTTGCTGAATACGTCGGTCAATACGTAGTCTGCAGGTGTAAATTCGGTGCTATCCTTTGCCTCGTTCACGTGGTAGCCTAACTCTATCGATACTCCTGCATAAAGATATTCAATATTTTCTACAAACGCATATTTTGTTGCGTCTGAAACATATTTGCTGATAAAACCGCCAAGTTTTACAACAGGACGATTGATTTGTGCGGATAATACAGTGTTGTTGCTTGAGTTATCCGTTGCAATCAAATCTAAAGAAATGAGTTTGTCTGTATTCTTATCAAGGGTAAGCCCCAAATCAACCTCAACGTTTGCGTCTTTTAGCGCATATCCAAACTTATCTAACATTAGTCCGATGAAAGCTACGCTACCTTTGAGCGCCAATTCGTTGGAGTGAATCAAAATTTGAAATGCCTTTTCATAATCCAATTCGCTTTCCCCTGCAGCGGCAACTTCATTTGATCCGAATACCAAATTAAGCAATTCTTCAACATCAAGTTTCATTGCCATTTGCGGGAAGCCCATATTGGATAAATCAAGATAGATATAACTATTTTGATAGAACATTTCGGCAAGAACTGTTGAAGCGTTATTCGTTGTTCTTCTCAATTCAAAGTAGATATAGAGATCGTCAACCAATGCCAAAACCAATTCCTTAAACGTTCCGCCCTGAATAAGTTGAGCGAGTTTATCCGAACCCATACCTACATTGACTTCAAGGGTGAAATCAAGTTTTTGTTGGTTTTCATTAAATACGATTTGAGTGGTTGCGTCTTTTATATCGTTCAAAATTCCGTCAAAAATATTGTCGTCTTCGGTGGATTCAACAAGGTTACCAACGTTGATAACACTTCCGTCAGACGCTAATACAATAGATCCGCTAAGCCCTAGGTATAAAGCTTTTGCTTGGGTTATTGTAGTATATTGTCCCAAAGGAGTTTCGAATTTTAAATCTTGGTCAAACGCAATTAGAGGTTGATATACAACCAAGTCTAAATATTCATCCTTAAGCTTAAACGAATTCATTAAGTTTACAATCTCGGTTTTTTGGTTGACGTCAACCGTAACGAAGTTATCGTTCAAGATCATACTTCTAATTACGTCAAACTCCTCGTTTGTATTCTTATCTGGGTTAAAGGATCTTAACTTAGCTAACGCCTGCTCCTTGATAGAAATTGAAACGTCGCTAACTTCGGCTGCTTCAAGCTTTGCTATTATGTTTTGAAGCGCAGTCTTGTTGCCGTCGTTTAACAAGAATTCAAGTTTTGCTTCGATAAATTTATTTTGTTCTACGTCATTTTCATTATCTTTCTTGAAGATTACGCTTTCGGTATCTTGTGAAAGAATTATATTGAAAATGTTAATAAAGCTTCTATCTGTATTTAATTTTGCAAAGTCGATATTAACGCCAACAAGCTGTAATGCCTTGGTTAAAAGGTCATCGACAAAGCTTACAGTCAATTCGGTTTCGGTAATTCTCAAACCTGTAAACAAGCCCAAAATGCTTTCGATTGATATAGCATCTCCTGCTTGGCTTACATCAGGAGCAGGCTCGAGTAAGCCTTGTATTGTGCTGTTTATAAAGGATTTCCAAGGTACCTCGTCAATCTTCAATAATAAATCAAAGTACGGGATATTGACGTACAATGCGCCTTCTTCGCCCTCGGAGCCAATGTAGCTCAAACCAAACTTCAACTCGTCAATCGATACAACGCCGTTACTTACGTCGGATAGCTTGTAAATTTGAATTACGATTTCGGATCCGCCGATATCGACAGGTATCTTTGAGTATTGGTCAAAGCGGATATTTAATTGTAAGTCTAACAAGTAGTGAGCGTCCAAAGCGTCCTCAACCCATAAGCCTACAGGGATCTCGGAAAGGTCGAATGGTAAGCCCTCTAACGGTAACAAATTGTCTAAGGTTTCGCCGATTAAATCGGTTATCGCAATAAAGACATCCTCTTGTGCTTGAACGTTGAATTCGATAGCTGTCTTAAAGGTCAAAAACTCGATGTTCTCTTTATAGGTCTTTGGTGAACTTATTTCATATTCGCTTGCATCAATATTCAAGTTGCCGATGCTTAGCGATATTTCGGAATTGTCGTTAACTCTTAACTGCAAGCCTATTCTACCGTCAACATAGCCTAACGTTAAATCGCCACCGACTGAGTTAACTGCAAAGTAATTACCATACCAGTTTTCGCTGTTGCTGTTTTGAGTCAAAACCATATCACTAGCACCCGAAAGAGTGAGTGTGATAATTTCAAGTCCCGATAAGTCAACGTCGCTTATAATGGTCTTTACAACCTGCTTAGCCATAGCAAAACTAGATGTTGTGCCGTCCGAATATACCACCTCGACTTGATACGTGCCTACTGCAAGTGCGTTTGCACCGCTTGAAGCGAAGTTAAATTCGATTGTATTTTCAAAACGATCGATAATGAAGTATCTATTGATATTTTGAGTTGTTGTCAACTCTTCGATTAATGCTGAATTCTTATAAATAGAGATTCTATCAATACTCTTGTAGCCAATGTTTAATACATACTTATCGTGAGACAATTGTTTATTGAACTTAAACTCTGTATTTACTATTTCAAATTTATTGCTTTGAGCTGTACCGTCGGTATATACAACGCTAAACTCGTGCGTTTCTCTCGACAAAGCGTTAAACTGGGCGGTATTCTTTGCCAATGTTAGCTTGCCGTCTGCGATAACAAAGTACTTTTCAATATCGGCGCCTGTCAAGTCGATTCCATCTAAAACGACTTTTTCAATCGCCTTATTAGCCAAAGCTAAGCTATAGAAGTACGAGGTTTCACCGCTTTCCTTTACAAAGCCCGTGCCGTAACGAATACCTGCAACAACAGAAGTATAGTCGCCGTCGGGTAGATTACGAGTATATTCGTTATTCTTCAAGGTGAATCCACGAACCAAAGACGGTAGATATTTATCGAATCCAATAAATGACAATACCGATTGCAAAATTTCACCGGTTACTGTGAGTTTGAAATCGTCATCTACCATGTAGATTCCCAAACAACCTTTCAATGAATTTAATAGCGCTTTCATTGAACCGTCTTCGCCGTAAATTTCGCCGTCTTCTGCTGCGGTTACCTTGCCACTATCAAATACGCCGCCTATAACCTCGCCAAGGTCAATATCGATTTGGAATGGCTCGATATCTAAAAACGCAAGGTCAATACCCAAAATACCGCTGTTTGTACCTCTAGTATAATATAAACTCAATAGGCTTAAATCCTCGTGTTCCGCTTTAAGCTCGATATAGAAGGTCAAGCCGTAAAGTGTTTCGGAGCCTTCCGCAAGGTTGAAAGCAGCGTCAACGGACAATACATATCTTCCTTGGAGCATATCCACAATGTCGATTGATAGATTGGAATTAACTAATTCCGATAGTATTGCTTTGAAGTCAAAAGCGTTCGTATCGTTAGGATCGGTAGTTGCGCCCATGTTAAAGTCTAGCGCTACGTCAAATGAGACGTGTCCGTGAATTGCGTCTGCCGAAATGTATTCGCCTAATTGACCGAAGAACTCGGCTTTCATCGATTCGCTGGAAGCGCCTGAATCATAAACAGGTACCTTGGTATCTCTGAATTCCAAAACGATATCGCCTAAGGCAACATCTAAGAAGAAGTCGGGATTCATTGCGTTGGCAATATGAATTCCTAAGCCTTTTTCGATATCTGTTTCGATACCTGCTTCTCCATAATTTGTTTCAAGTGTTAAATCGTTTAACGTACCAATGCCGATCAAAGAAACCATTTCAGGTAACGTCAATTCCAAACCTGCCATTACGCATACTCTTGACAAGATTTGAGAGCTTAGCGAAACTAAAATTCCGTTTGGCGAAAGCTTGATTGCGTCGAGAAGCTTAATAATATCTATATAATCAATGTTTTCACCGGCTGCGCTTTGCTTGTTGCCACCGCCGATTTTCTTCAATATGTTCGTCAAGATATCATTCAAACTAAATGCATCTCTCAACGCAAGTTTTAAGTTAAATGCGGGAACATTGACATAAATAGAATCGGTAATGTTGCTTCTATAATAGATTCCCAATACCGGCTCGCCGTCTTGATATCTTGTCGTATTGTTCTTATCTTTTACTATCAACATTAACTCTAAATCAAGACTGTTGATAATATTTGAAACTACGCTTGCTATATCAAAGTTATCGCCAAAGGTCGCCAAACCAATTCCCGATAAATCTAATCCCGATATGCTTACTTCTACGTCCAATCCGTAGTAGATTTCGCCTTTTTCGTCCGAAGTCAAGAATACCTTGAGTAGGTCGTTATAGCTTGCTATTTCCTTTGAAGATATAATCTTATCTCCGTTTTCTTCGACAACGGTTTCACCCTTACCGGCTTTAACTGTCATCGACATTCCAAAGTACGTTTGCTCAACGTCGTTCAACAAAGTCGACGTATTCTTTAACTCGGTGATTTGTGTGGTTAGTTCATCAACATTTTCCAAGGTTTCATTGTCGTTTACAAAGAACGCCTTGTAATCGTTTAGGTTGACGGATAACACGCTTGCTCCACCCAAAACAAGAGTTAAACTTGTCTTATCTGCGTTAAATGCCAAAGAAGCACCCTCAATCAAACCGTCAATTTCCGAGAAAATACCCGTTGCACCGATGAAGTCTAGCAATAGACTTATAACGCCTCCGTTTAAGTTTACGCCGATTCCGTCAATAACTTCGGTTTGAATTATAGCATCGATAGGCTCGCTTGCTTCCGAAGTCTTGGGCTCTAACATTCCATTTATCAAATTGGAAATTAGATCGATAATACCTAAGTCGTCAACTCTGATTGCATTGTTTTGTTGATTGCCTATTTGTAGATATGCTGCTTCAATGGGTTCGTTTTCTACAGAATATCTATCAATAGAGTTATAATACAAAGAAAGCAATCTTTCGTCAGATATATAATTTATTTCACCGTCATTTGTTGCGTATAGGCTTAACCATAATTCTAAACCTAAGTCATCCAAGCCGTTGAGTTTGACGTTCAAACCTAACTCCAAGCCCAAGTCAACAGTAACCTTACCTGTTTCGGAATTTACAATAAGTTCAAAGCTTGTTCCCGGGATATTGTTGGCAATTAACTCATTTACATTGTTTGCGTAATCGCTATCTAATAAAAGATTAATTTCTGCCTTTGTATATACGCCTGCGTTTATTTCTTTCCAATCTACGCAGTTAGCTTCATTTGCTACAAAGCTATCCGGACGGGCAAATTCAACTGCCAAGCCGTTTAATCCAAGATTTGCGGAGAATACTTTTTCGCTGTCGAATATGTCAATTCCTACTCCTACGTTCAATCCGCTTTCGTTATTCATTCCCAAAGAAACGTTTGCAGATATATCGGGAAGTACAATGTTATCTAATATGTTAATCGACAACAAAGAGGTCAATACACCAACAATGTTTGTCGTGGTAATTGCTTTAATCATTCCTTCGCCGCCGTTAATTTCAATTCTATCCAAGCAATCGTTTACAATGCCGAATATGTCGGTTGTTTCGCCAGCTGGCTGAACCTCTGCCTTTGCACCGGTGATAGACGATAATGCATTAATTATTGTGTCGGCAAAGTTATTCTTGATAGTGTCGTAAATAAACGGAGCCTCAACATAAAAGTCCTTTAATTCAATAGTCGGCAACGATACGTAAATTCTGTCGGTATTGCTGTCGTAGAATAAATCGAGAATTAAACCCTTAGCATCTTCAATGGAAACAGCCAAAGCTAATTCCGAAAGGTCATAAAGGTTTGCAAATACTTCTAAATTCAAAACGAATTTAGCGTCTATATCATAATCGAAATAAATAGAGATTTGAGATAATAGCGTCTTAATTGCGCCCTCTACGCCAAGGTTTTCAAGCAATTGCAATACGGTTGGCGCTAGGTTTACACCCTTGCCGGAAGAATCAACCTTGTCTATGCTACCACTCATATCAAAGCCTACGGATATTCCGAAGTAAACTTCTTTGATTGCCAATGCGCCGTTTTCGTCTGAAATAGCAATGTAATCGCTTTCGCCAAGTTCGTCTGTAAATACAAGTTCTTCCATATTTGTCGGAGATACCTTTGCAAGCAAGCCGTTGATTGCAACGGATAATTCTACCCCTGCCAATCCAACGTCAATATAAACGCCGCCTTCGGTTGATAATCCTAAACCGATTGCATCAAGATATTCGGCAAGGTTGATTGAAGACAAATCCAAGCCAAATTGTTGAAGAACGGATAAAATTAATCCGCCGGTCAACGTAACGGCAATGCCGTCTTGATTAAATTTGAGCGCAACAAGCTTATCGTGAACAGTTTCGCTTGCCATAGCCACGTTTTGCTCATTTGATTGGAATAAACCGGATAATATTTCGTGTAAATCTAAGCCTTGATATTTGATTGCACCGATTCCGAACAGAGGAGCACGAGCGTATACAGTGTCATTCTTGCCGTTATAGAAAAGCATTATTACTTGCTCGCCTCTTGCCGAGTTTTCGTCAAGAGAATAAACAGCCAATAAAACTTGTAAATCTCTTAAAATCTCGGTAGCACTCGATAAATCGCTGAAATTTAAGTTCGATAGGTCTGCGTTTGCGAACAAGTCAAAGCCTAATCTTATATTCATATCGCCGTTTGTAACAGCCATACCTAAACCCAACTCGGGAACTAGCTCGTGAATGAGGTTTTCAACCGTCGAACCTTCTTGACCTTGATCAAACTCTTTGATGTTGAGATTTAGAGATCCCGTAATTGCAAGTGACATTTCACCTAAGTTAGAAAGATTTAGTTCATTGTAGTTTATAACTTCATCGGGAATTAAATCGGGATTGCGTTCAAATGCCAATGAAAGATTTTGCAGTCCCAAAGATATATAACTCAAACCCTCGGTGTTATTATTGGAATTCAAATCGTCTTTGAGGAACAACGTCAAGCCTAAGCCGATTCCGTCGTTTAATTGAACGTTGAGAGAAGGAATAAGTCCGTCAAGCGCAGTACCATTATAAAAATCTTCAATTCCCAATAACGTGACGCCAACAACGTTCAAAATACGCTTCAAAGTGTTGGAAGCAAGAGTGATTGCTACTCCCTTTGTGCTAACGCTTACTTCGGATAAAATCCCTAGATTGGATAAAATAATCTCGCTTACATTGATTGCATTACTTTCACCAGCTGCCGAAACCATTGTACAGCAAGTACATTCACAATTGTCCGTGCAATCTGCGGATTCGCCTACAATACATGAACCTCTTTGAATACAATCGTCACATTTACAACCACAAGCTAAAGAACCGATTTTTAACTTAAAGTTTTCGATATCAAAACCTTTGATTTCGGTGCCTTCAACCTTGCCTAATTGAGCGCTGACATAAAGGTAAATTCCGTCAAAGTAAACCGACAACAAGGTTTCATCTTGCCTTATCAATTCTATTTTGGCCTCCATTCCATTGACAATTTTGCCAATATCCAAGCCGTTTTCCAAAGAAATGTTTGCTGCAAATCTAACAAGTATATCACCTTGAACGTTCTTTCCGCCTAAACCCTTGATGTCTATATTAATAAACAAGTCGTTTAGAAGGGTTGCAAATTCACCCAATTCAAAATGCTCGGCAATAGTCAATAGGTCGGAAATATCATAGCTATTGCTCTTTAAGTCATAACGAACATATACCTCTGCCGATAATGAGATTTGATCGATTGCACTCAATTCCTTATACTCGGCAAAAGCAATTTCGGGAAGTGGTCTTGGCGATAATTCAAGGAATATATCCCGTATCTTCAAGCTTAACTTTAAATTCTCCTCGTGAGTATTACCTGTTGCTAAGCCCAACTCTAACCCGATTTCCAAGCCGTTTTGTGTTGAAATACTGATATTACTGTTTGAATCAACCTTAATTATATCGCTTATCTCTTCGCCCATAAGCACGGTTGCAAGAGCATCAAAAACATCGGTTGCAACGTATACTGCAAGTCCGTCATTTATAGCGACTTTTCCGACAACGCTTCCTACTAAGTTCAAAACTTGGTCGATAGATAGTTTAGATTCCGTTGGAGTTTCGCTATTCTCAGGAGTTGAAGGAGCGGGAGTTGGCTCATCAGCAATCATCGTTTGAGGCTTGCTCAACATATTCTCAAGAATGCCATTCACCATACTCTCAAGGTCAAGATCGTATTTAATCTTTGGTACCGTCATTCCCTCGATACCGATATTTTCTAAATTAATGAATAACGCGGATTTCTCTTCAGAATACTTGGTGTAATAAACAGAAAGCAATTCTTTTCCGTCGCTCTTAGAGGTTATTTCAAGTGCAAGTTGAATATCTCTAATTCTTAAATCAAAGCCGTTACCCTTGATAATGTCGCTCAACGTAAAGTTTTCAAAACCGATATTCGCTAACACATCCACAGTTACACCCGCTTGAATGCGATCTTCGAATTTCAAAACTGCGGCAAGCTCGGTCAAATAATCACGCAACGAACCAATAGCGTCATTTAACTCGATGTTTACGCCACCGTTAGAATAGTCTTGGTCGCCTGTATCGAAGTCAATATCGACAGACATTCCAAGTGAAACATTAGATAGCTCGTCAAGATTGTTTAAATCGTTCTCTAATTCTATTTCCACAAATTCTGGTTCAAAGCCCAAGCCTACAAACGGTAGAGATAGAGATACGGTTGTATCTTCCGCCAATTTCAAGGTCAAATCAGCGTTCAAACCGAATTTCTCGTGAGCGGCAACAAGCCCTAAATTAATGCTTAAGGAACGGAAAACAAGAGAATTATCAGAATATGACTTATTCTTCATTGAATCGGCAATGGATTTAATCAATTCGCCGTTGCTGCCCATCAAGCCGCTTACGGTCTCTAGGATATTGATAAACGTTGTACGATTAATATTCAAGTTTATGGTCATATTTTCGCCGTCAAGGTTCAAGGCACGAAGTACCTCAATCAATAACGGAATAATATTATTTTTAACCATACCCAAAATGTCGGTTTCGCCGGCAGGAGCAAGATTAAAGGTGTTGTTACCAATAAAATAATTTCTTATAGCCTCCTCTTTGTTTTCGCCACCGTAAAGGTCAATCAATACATTTTCGATTTCCTCGGCTGTTGCCGTATCAGTCAAAGAGGTTGTCAAAATCTCTCCGATAAACGGTACGATAAAATCGTTGAGGTTAAATTTATATTTAAAACTCGGCAATCCTAATGGCGATAAGTCAAGGATAAGTTCTTCTTCCTTTCCGTTATATGCAAGACGCATAATATCACCGTCGGCAGCGTTATCAGTGCCGACTAAAAGTAAAACCTTATTGTTCTCATTGCGGGTTAAGTCAAGAACGGTTTGCAGTCTTAAACCCAAGGCAATTTCGCCAACGCCCAATTCCACAACCGTGTTATTTAGGTTGCCTATATCGTTGACTTTCAAAATGCTCGAAATCAAGCTTCCTGCAAAGTCGCCTACGGTAAAGCTCTTCAAAGAGCCGTTACTAAGTTTCAATGATGCGCCAATGTCAAGATTTAATACTGAAAACTCAACGTATTCCGAAAAATCAGGTAAATCAAAATTAATACCTTTTGGATCGGTACCGATGTATTCAGCACCTAAGCCGATGCCTAATGCGAGTACGTCTTCACCATAGGATAAGTCAACGTCTACTCCGTCAAAAACACCGTTCTTGGTTTTGATATCAAAGCCAAAGCCGATAGTTTTGAACGGATATGCACAAATATCATTGAAGGTCATTCCAAAAAGTTCAACAAGGACAGAATCAAGATCGCCAACAACGCCTGTAACGATATTCCATAAGCCCTTAACTTTATTCAACAAACCCGAAAGGAATGTGTTTATGTCGAAAGATACAGAGAACGTCTTGTATTCGACAGAAGTACCACCGTTATCGGTAACCTCGGTAACAATCTTAGCTTCGCTAATCAAATCTTCCAAAAGTTCTAAAATGATAGCGCCAACGTCTATTGACATACCAATGTCAATCTTTAAGTCGGTTAGTTTATCGCCTAAGCCACCAATAGAGCCTGCAGCGTCCTTGATTGAATTCACAGCATCCATCAATTGAGCTAAGCTCAACTCGGTTATGTAAAAGTTGGAGCCTTGTTCGCCACCTACGTCAAAATAGAATACCGAATTATCATAATATGCGCCGAAAATAAGCGATAAATCGGTTTTTCTAAGTTCAAAGGAACACGTTGAATTTGCGTTCCTTATTTCGGGAGTTTCACCCTTAATAAAGTAACGAAGCTTGAGCTCTAAGAAATAATCGAGAGAAACACCATCTTTCGTCAATTTTAGTTCGTTGGATTTAAAATGTATAACCACATAATCTTCATCTTCTTCAACTCCCGCTTCTTGCATAAAAGTAACCGCTTGACCAAGAACCTGGAAGAAGTTAGATGTGTCTAATATCTGCACGTTGCTGTCTGTATTAGGTCTATCGGTATCGTCCGGGGGAACAATAACGCTTCCTAAATCTTTACAAGCAGTAAGCGTTAAGCATGCGACAATACACAAAACGATTGCCGTAAGCAGAATAATAAAAGTAATGCGTTGTTTTTTCATAAAATGACCTCCATCCGAACTGTGCTTGACATATCCGGAAATTATAAATATATTTTATATATACAAGAATGAATAGTCAATATAAGCGCCTTATAATTAAACATAAAAAAATAATAAATAAATTATCTTTATCAAAAATTAATAAAAAAATAATCTAAATAATTTCATTTAATAAAAAGACTTGCAAGTTTTGCAAGTCCATTAAAGTCTTTTATTCGGCAAAAAGCAATTAAAAAGAGCATATAGCAGCATATATTTGGTTTTTATCGCATATTTTTCTATATGAGATTATCAATTGACAATAGAACATTAGAAATTGCAGAGTATATCGTAAAAACTCATTGCACGGTTAGAGCGGCGTCAAAAAAATTCGGTATTGCTAAATCGACAATACACAAGGATATAACGAATAGACTCCCAATCCTTAACAATAATATGTATCAAGAAGTTAGAAAGGTGTTTGACAACAATTTCAAAGAAAGACACCTAAGGGGCGGTGAAAGCACTAAAAGAATGTACCTGATGAAGCATTGTCATAAAAATGACAATATGGATGGTTCAAATCTAGTCTAACATATAGCCATATATGAGTTATTTTTTAGGTTTTTCGGGCCATAAGTTGTTGCGTTCGGGGTGGAACAAAGCAGATAGCATATGATCTTTTATATCGGGAATTTCTTTAACTAACCTATTTACAAACTCCTTTGCGTTTTGTCTTTCAGTATGCTTGTCTGCAGGACATGGGTTTTTGAAAACGGGTAGATCATATCTTCTTACTGCTGAAACTATATATTTTTCCTCTAAATAGACAAAAGGGCGAATGACCGTTACCTTTGTTCTATCTAAATAGCTTGTCGGCTGAAAGGTTGAAAAACGGCTTTCGTAAGCCAATGACAGCAGCATAGTTTCCAAAACGTCGTCCGCGTGATGACCTAATGCAATTTTGTTACAATTAAGCTCGTTTGCCTTGGTGCATAAAGCTCCTCTTCTCATTTTACTGCACAATGAGCAAGGATTGCTCTCTTTGCGGATATCGAATATAATTTCTGCAATATCGGTATGAACGATATGAAATTCAATGCCTTTATTATCAAAATATGACTGTATCTCTTCAAATTTAGCCTTGTCAGCGTCTTTAAAGCCCATATCGATATGAATACCGACAACGGAAAATTTCTCGTTTGAAAACTTAGAATAGCTATGTAAAGCCTCAAGAAGCAACATACTGTCCTTTCCGCCCGAAATACCGACAGCAATTCTATCGCCGTCTTGAATCATATTATAATCATCTATCGCACGCCTCAGTGCACCTAAAACCTTTTTCATTATTACCACCATTAAAAATCGGCGAATAAATCGCCGACTGTTTTTATATTATTTATTCTATCATAGTTTATTCTGTTCGTAAAGCAACTACGGGGTCTTTTTTACTTGCAAATATTGCAGGAATTAAACCCGATATTACCGTTAAAACAACCGATAATGCAATCAATATCAACGCATTCAAAGGTGATAGTACGGCTAAACCGGCGATGCCTGTCAATGCCTTTAAAATCAACGATATTACCAAATCTAATATGCAACTTGTCACAATAGCTAATACACCGCTCGTCAAGCCTATCATTAGGGTTTCCGCATTAAAAATCCTCGTTATATCCTTTTTCCTTGCTCCCATTGCACGAAGTACGCCAATTTCTTTCGTTCTCTCCATTACCGAGACATAAGTGATTATACCTATCATAACCGAACTTACAATCAAAGAGATTGCGGCAAATGCTATTAATACGTAGGAAACGGCGGAAATCATTGATTGAACCATTCCTATCATTGCAGTAGTTGAGTCGGTAACGGTTATCGTATCAGTTTTATCTTTACCTTCATTATAAGCGTTTAGATAGTCGACAACCTTGCCTTTATTCTCAAAATTGGACGGATATATCAAAATCATTGACGGTAAATCTGTGCCTGCAATCTTTCTCATTGCTTCAAGATATTTAAGCTCGTCGTCTATTCCTATCATTTCATTGACGTCTATTCCCGAAAAATTGGTTATTAACGTAAGCATGTTTTCCCACTCGTTTACCATAGGCTTGCCTGTACGAACGTCAATCAGCTGCGCTTTATTATCGTTAATCTTTTCATCCAAGTAGGATTGGTAAGCATCTGCCTGAGCTTTAACTATTTTTGAATTTTTCTCGGTTTCCAATATTTCCTTGGTAAGTTCAGGAGTGTAGGCTAAGCCAGACGATAACCACATCGCTTTAGCGTCCTTACTACTTCTAAGTACAGCAGTCACCTTGAGCTTTTTGCCTGCAACATACATTTGTTCGTATGGGATATTGCTTTCAACAAATACACCTTTATCGTTTTGCATAAAGTAGACGTCGTTATTTAATAAACTTAATTCCAAGCCCAACAATTCCTCAAACGGCACTCCTACATATCCTAAACCGTCATCGGATTTAACATAGTCGATATGTAAAGCGTCTAATATTTTGGTACTCAATCTATTGTAGGAATCCACGACGATAGCGACCTCGTCGCTCTTCGTCGGATATACACCCGCTTCGTTGATAACGTCGTACTGGGTTTTCATATATTCAGGATTATCAAGGAGCTCCTGCCATCCTGCATCGTTGATATTCATTAAATTGTAAACATCGCCATCATATTTTACAACAAGGTGCGCTTCGATAGTCCTAAAATATTGAACCGCATTTACTAATTCGGTATCCATTGCCTTGACGTATTCCATAAACTCATCGTTTATCTTACTCTTCGTAACAAGGCTGTTCAAAGCGTCTTGGAAACTTGATTCATACGGATAAACTACACTGCCATCGGGGTATTTAATCATCCCATCGTCACCCATTATCAAGCCCATTCCCTGACTCATTCCGTTAGGCGTCGCCAAATTCATCATTTTTGACATATCGCCCGAAATTGCAGCAACAGAAATAGGGAATTCGCTCAAACTATCAACCTGCATGCTTTGCATGTATGAGTTTAAGCCGTTTGAAACCGATAGAATAAGCGCAATGCCAATAATTCCGATACTGCCGGCAACACAGGTTAAAATTGTCCTTGCCTTCTTGGAAATCAAGTTTTTAAGGCTTGACTTGATTGCAGTAAGGAAAGACATCGAAGTTTTACCTGTGATAACCTTATTTTCGGAATCTTTTTCAACAGTATACGGATTGGTATCGCCTTCAACCTTACCGTCTTTTAGAGTGATAATTCTCGTACTGTATTTTTCAGCCAATTCGGGATTGTGAGTAACCATTATTACAAGCTTTTCCTTCGCCACCTCTTTAAGTAAATCCATTATCTGAACGCTTGTAACGCTATCCAATGCACCCGTAGGCTCGTCGGCTAAAATAATCTCGGGATTGGTGATAAGCGCACGAGCAATGGCTACTCTTTGCATTTGACCGCCTGAAAGCTGATTGGGGAGTTTCTTTTCTTGACCGTTCAAACCGACCTTTGCCAAAACCTCAAGCGCCTTTTGTTTGCGCTCGTTAGAATTTTGTCCACCTATATTTAACGCCATTTCAACATTTTCCAAAACCGATAGATGAGGTATCAAATTGTAGCTTTGGAATACAAAACCTATGCTATGATTACGATACACGTCCCAGTCGGAATCTTTGTATTTTTTTGTAGAAATACCATCTATGCAAATATCCCCCGATGTATATCTATCGAGTCCGCCTATAATATTCAAAAGGGTTGTTTTTCCACAGCCTGACGCGCCTAATATCGACACAAATTCACTTTTTCTAAAACTTAGAGAAACTCCATTAAGCGCAAGCACGGAATTATCGCCTTGACCATAGCATTTAACAATTTCCTTTAACTCTAACATTTTATCCCATCCTTTTATCACTGCCTTGCTTTTTGGAAATGAATATAGAAAAATACTTAATACGTTATTATTATATCATTTATTTTTTATTTGTTAAACATTCTATAACTTTTTTTCATTAAAAAAAATTAAATGAAATTAAAAATGTTATTATTTTTTTAAGGAAAATATGATATTACTATGAATTTTATCGAATACCTATCTGAGCACATAAAAAATCCTTATCTTTTGATTTCCTTAATGTCGCTACTGCCATTTAGCGAAATCAAGGGCGGTATTCTTTTGGGATTATCATTAAAACTTAATCCCTTATACACATACGGCATTTGTTTTTTATCTTCAAGTATACCGATACCCATAATTATACTTACGATTAAAGGTATTGTTGACAGGCTAAAAAAAAGCAAAATAAAAAAAATTGCAATTAGTTTTGAAAAGGGGATTTTGGCAAAATTCTCATATATGGGTAGTACTAAGCATATATTTTGGAAACTACTGTGTTTTGTTGGAGTGCCTATTCCACTAACTGGTGCATACTCCGGAAGCTGTCTTTCGGCACTATTGGAGCTTCCCCTTTCAAAGGGCTTTTTCTCAGTTATTCTTGGCAACGCTATATCGGGATTGATAATTCTAGCAATAGGAGTAGTATTTCAAGAACAAGCTGATAAAATATTGTTGGGGTTTTTATCGTTAATTCCTGTTATTGGAATAATATCGTTGATTAAGAGAAAAAAATCATCCCGAGCGTAATTGATAATATTCTTTTAGTTTTGTCGTTTGCTGACGCAAACAGCGATATTTTGGATAACGCCAAAGAGACGTTATATTTGCACCAAGTTAAATCAAATATACAATCACGAAGCACACGCTTCACCGTAATGTGAATATCACTGCGAAGCAATAGAGCAAGGTAAATATGATTATATAAAAATTATTCTCTATGACACTACTTTGAATGATTAATAAGGATAAGGTCCCTCGACTACGCTTTCAGGATGACAGCAGGGCTGTCAATTCACCTTCGACTTCGCTCAAATAAGGATTAGCTCCTCACGACTCCACTGCGTTCCGCTTGAGGATGACATTATTTGTACTCGGAATGACATTGTTAGCGGTCGGAATGACATAATATGGATTAGATCCCTCGACTACGCTCGGGATGACATTATATATATATATTCAGAATGACATCTTTTAGGTTCAGAATGACATTTTGATGAAATCCTTCGACTTCGCTCAGATAAGGATTAGATCCTCACGACTCCACTACGTTCCGCTCAGGATGACATTATATTTCAGTGCAACTTGTATAATATGATATTTTTTATATTTATTTATATATATTTTTATTCCATATTGACATATTTTTCGCTTGGGTGTAAAATAATTGTAAATACTTTTCGGGAGGACTATAATGAATACCGACAATAACAACAATCCAGAAGTCGTTAACGAACAAGTTGAACAAGTTCAAGAAACGACAACCGAAATTAAAGACTGCGCTAAATTGAAGCTTAATTATCCTCAAACTCTTAAAGTTGGCTTAGGCTTTGCAGTATGTATGATTTTCTGGCAAGTTTACAACTTTGTTGTACCGCTTTTGCTTGAAGACGCTTTCGGTTTTTCAAATACAATTCGTAACTTAATCGTAGGTATTGCAAGTGCTATGTGTATAGTGCTTCTCCCTGTGTTCGGTAAATTTAGCGATAAATGTAAATCACGCTTCGGCAGACGCACGCCATTTATCGTTATCGGTACAGCAATTACTATTGTCGCTATGGTTTTGGTTCCCGTATCCGTTCAAAAACAATTAACCGACTCGGCTGTAATTAAATCCGATTGGGGATACTTCTTCCAAGTTGAGTCTAACTCTATCACCATGGAATGTAGTGACGAAGACTTGGCAAAGTATGGAATCAATAAAGCTGATACCATTAATAATACCATTACAAGAGAGCAACTACTCGGCGCTTGGTATGATTTAGCAGAGAAAGGTGATTACACATATATAACAAAGGCTACCTTTGAAGATTTAAAAAATACCTATAAGGATAATGCAAAAAATCATTTCGTAAGTTTATATAATCCTAGCGTATCGAATGATGGTTTACTCGGCGTTATCGGTACTAAGCATTACTATAAGAACGTTGTAGAATACAGTGTCATAGATGGTTATAGAGTTTACACCATTTATAACGGCAAAGCTAACACAGTTAGTATATACAATTCAAAGAACGGCTTAACCACAAATATTGCAGAAGCTGATTTGACAAATGAGCAAAAAGCTACTCTTGCAAGTTGTGTTCTTGAAAAAGCCGAATATGATGAACTATCCGACGGTTATATTCAATATTCCGCTTACCTTGCAGACGCATGTAACGATCACACCGCTGCAAGTGTTCAAGCAAAGGTTAATTGGGCTTGGTTTGCATTCTTCCTAATTGCCTTAATCCTCATTATCTTGGCTCAAACAGTTATCCGTACTCCTGCGGTTTCCTTGATGCCCGACGTTACACCAAGCCCATTGCGTAGTCCGGGTAACGCTATGATTAACCTAGTCGGTGGCGTTGGCGGTGGTATCGGCTTCTTGATTTATACAATCACATTCTTGCTTAATCTCAAGGTTTCCACTCAATATTGGATTATATTCGGTGTTTTAGCATTTGCTCTTGCATTAGTTTTGTTGCTCTTCATATTGTTGGTAAAAGAGCCAAAATGGGTTAAAGAATGTAATCAAATTTGTAAAGAATACGGATTGCCAACCTCGGACGACAAGCCCGAAGAAAAAGCAGATAAGCCAAAAGAAAATATGTTCAAGAGATATGGCGCGAAGAAAATGATTAGTTTCTTCCTTATACTTGCTTCTATATTTATGTGGTTTATAGGTTACTATGCAATCGCAAACAATATGAGCATTTACTGCGTTAAAATCTTAAACGTATCAGCAGGTATTGCTTCAATCGTTTCGGGCGCAAGCTTGGTTGTATCTGCAATCGGTTTCATTCCTGTTGGCTATATGGCAAAAGGTGTTGGCAGAAGACTTTCAATCATCTTCGGTTATGCACTTGCTATAATATCGTATATCCTCGTTGCCGCTTGTGTTAAGAGAGGTAGCGAATCAGCAACAGTTATCTTTATGGTTTGCTATATGGTTAGCGGTTTCGGTTTGATTTTCGCGAACGTTAATACACTACCAATGGTACTTGAATTATCTTCACCAAAGGATATCGGTACCTTTACAGGTATTTACTACATTGCAACAATGTCCGCTCAAACGTTAGGTCCAGTTTTCGGCGGTATCGTTATGGATAACGTAGGCGGTTCAGCAGGCATATTCATTTTCTCAGCAGTCGCTGTTGCAGTTGCCGGTATATTAATGTTCTTCGTTAAACACGGCGAAGCTCCCGACTTCGTTGCAAAAATGCAAAAACGTCGTGAAGCAAAAT